>CBDUQW010000030.1:0-36207 GCA_965369625.1 uncultured Thermoplasmata archaeon
TCCCACTCGACCGCGCCGGTGGAGGCGTCGAGGACGCGGATGTAGCCGGGCTGGTTGCCCACCACGATCTCGATGGAGCCGTCGCCGTCGCTGTCGCCCACGGCCAGGCCCCAGGCCTTGGGGCCGATGTTGTCGGTGTGCCACTGCTCGACGTACGTCCCCTCCGTCGCGTCGTACTGGAACACCGCGACGTGGCCCTCCCGGTACCGGTAGCCCGTGCCCACCACGATGTTGGGGATCTCGTCCAGGTCGGTGTCGTAAACCACCAAGCCCTGGGCGTCCCCGCCGATGTCCTCCGACTCCCATTCCAGCCGCCCGCTGGCCGCGTCGATGATCCTCACGTACCCCGAGCCCTCGATGTCGCCCAGGTTGACGCCGCTGCCGAAGACCAACTCCTTCTCGCCGTCGCCGTCCAGGTCGTCCAACCCGATGCCGCGCAGCCGGGAATCGTAGGGCCCGTAGCTCCTCAGGGGGTTCTCGGACGAGCCGTCCCCCGCCCAGATGTAGAGGGTGCCCCAGCCCTGGTCCGTCTTGTAGCCGGTGCCCACGACGATCTCGGTGGTCCCGTCGTCCTCCAGGTCGCCGATGACGATCCCGTGGGCGTCACGGACCATCTTGCCCTGGCGCTTCCACTCCAGGTCGTGGGTCACGGCGTCGTACACGAACAGGTCGCCCTCGCCGTCGCCCACGACGATCTCGTCCTCGCCGTCATCGTCGCAGTCTCCCACCGCCAGGCCCCAGCACCTTTCGCTGTGCTGCGGGCTCTCCCACTCGAGGGTGAAGTCCCCGGCGCGCAGCTGCAGCTGGACGATGTAGCCCTCGTAGGTGCCGAACAGTATCTCGGTGTAGCCGTCGCCGTCGATGTCCCCCGAGTGGAGGGACTGGAACCGGCCGCAGCCCGAACGGAACACGTCGGGGTCCACGGCCGCCTCGGCGGCGGGGGCCATCACGGCCACGACCATGAGCAGCAGCACGGCGGCGGCCAAGACACCGTGTACAGGCCTGGCCATCAACGTCGCCTCCTTGCCCTGTGGATGGCCGGCAGGATGATGAGCGCCGTGCCGATGACGGCCAACGCCACCACCACAGCGCCCCAGAAGGCGGCCCGGGTGTCTGGACCCCCCTCCTCGGGGACGGCCCCCTCAGGGCCGTACAGGACGATGGTGGCCGCCTTGCCGTAGGCGGAGGCCAGGTGGGTCCCGGCGGGATCGAAGCGGGACTTCATGACCACGCTGCCCAGCTCGATGCCCTCGTCGAAGGTCACCAGGACCGAGCCCGTGGTGGAGTTGCGGAACTTGAGGGTCTTGTCGACGCCCGAGGTGGCCACGTAGGCACCGCCGGGATGCCAGTCGACGGACCGGACGCAGTTGTTGTCCGACCACCGGGAGGACTCGCCCGTCTCCACCACCCATCGCCGGGCCTTGTAGTCCCGCGAGCCGGTGACCAGCAGCGTCCCGTCGGGGGACCAGTCAATGTCCAGCACGCCCGAGGTGTGGCCCTCGAGGAGGGAGAGCTGCTCCCCCGTGGCGGGGTCCCAGATGCGGGCGGTGCGGTCGTCCGAGGCGGTGGCGATGCGGGAGTCGTCGGGGGACCATGCGATGCCCAGCACGCTGTCCCTGCAACCCTCGAGGCGCTGGAGCACGGTGGCGGTGGCCACGTCCCAGATGAAGGTCATGTTCTCCCCGGGGCCGTTGGGGACGACCTTGTCACGGCCCGAGCCCGAGGCCAGCCTGTCGCCGGTGTGGGACCAGGCAAGGCTCTGGACGGACCCCTCGTGGCCGACGAGGGACCTGTACAGCTCCCAGGTCCCGGTGTCCCACACGAACACGATGCGGTCGTCCCCGGCGGCGGCCAGGTACCTGCCGTCGGGGGACCACTCCACGTCCCGGGAGGGCAGGTGGTCCGGGGGGGCGAAGCCGTCGCAGCGGGAGCCTGCGGGCATGGCCACCAGCGTCCGGACCTCCTCGCCGGTGGTGGCGTTGAGCACCACCACGTCGTTGTTGAAGAAGACGCCAGCTATCATGGTGCCGTCGGGCGACCAGCACAGGGACCACAGGGTGCCGTTCTCCGCACCGTGGTCGTACCTCCAGACCTCGCCTATCTCCTGGGGGTCGAACTCCCAGTCGGGGTCCACGCCGGCGGACTGCCAGGAGGCGAGGAGCATCAGTAGGATGACCAGGATTGCGACGGGGGCGGCCCTGGACCTCAAGGGATCGCCCCCTGGGCCCGCTTGCGACCCCTGTAGACGAGCAGGGCCAGGAAGATGTCGAAGAGGAGGAATATGAACACCGCGGCCATCAGGTAGGGGTGGGACAGCGTGGGCAGGTCGGGCTCCGGCGCCTCCTCGGCTGGCTCCACGGTGATGACCACCTCGTCGCCCACGACCTCCCAGCCGGGCAGCTCGCCATCGGCGGTGATGGTGGCGTAGGTGGTCGAGGCCACGTCGTCGGCGGACCAGTAGTTGGTGAACCGGCCCTCCACCACCGTGCCGAAGGAGGCGAACAGCTCGCCCGAGCTGGCCTCGTATTGCATGAAGGCGTCACCGCCGGGCTCCCCGTCGGCCGTGAACACGGTGATCTCCAGGGTGATGGACTGGCCTCCCTCGCAGGCGGTCTCGCTGGGAGTGATGGTGGCGTACAGCCGGGGCGTCTCGGGGGAGCCCACGCACACCACCCTTCCCGACGTGGAACCGATGAACACCCGGTCCATTGCCAGGGCGGGGGAGCCGTAGACGAAGGCGGGCAGGGCCACTTTCCAGACCTCCTCGCCCGTCGTCGTGTCGACGCAGTAGAGGTGGCCGTCGTCCGAGCCCACCACCAGGCGGTCGCCGGACACGACCGGGGAGGAACCCCCCTGCTCGTCGAAGGTCTGGAAGTCCCAGATGACCTCGCCGGGTGCTATGGTGCCGTCGCCGTCCGGGTCGTCCCACGGGAGGGCCCACAGGAAGTCCCAGGAGTGGATGTAGATGATGCCATCGGAGACGGCGGCGGAGCTGTACACCTCGAAGAACGCCTCGAAGGTCCAGATGGTCTCGCCGGTCCCGGCGTCCAGACACTCGAGGGTGTTGTGGAACCCGGTGCCGACGAGGACGCGGCCGTTGTGGACGCACGCCGTCGAGTAGAACTCGGCGCCGTCCCAGGAGCGGTTCCAGACGAGGCTGCCATTGGTGGCGTCGTAGCAGCGGAAGTTGCCCGCGATGTCCCCTATGTAGAGCCGACCGTCCACCACGGTGGGGCTTGCCCAGACGTCCAGGGGCAGGGTGTCGTTCCACACCTCCTCTCCCGTGGCCGCGTCCAGGGCCCACACCACGCCCCACTGGTCGGCGAAGTAGACCATGTCGTTCCAAAGCGCGGGCGATGCCACGATCTGGTTGGTCTCGGCGGACCAGATGAGTGAACCGTTCTCGAGGTCGAGGCAGTAGGCGTTACCGTCGGAGGCGCCGAAGTACACACGCCCCTCGGAGATCAAGGGCGTGGACTGGACGGTGTTCGTCGTCTCGAAGGTCCACACCTCGTCCCCGGTGTCGGCGTCGAGGCAGTAGAGGTACCCGTCGTCGCACCCCACCAGGGCCAGCCCGTCCACGATGGAGAAGCTGCTCTGCACCTGGTCGGGAAGGTCGAGGGACCAGAGGGTCTCGTTGGAGTCCGGGATGTCGCTGAGGGAGGTCCCGACCCGGGTGTCCCAGCCGCGGAACTGTGGCCAGGTGTCCTGGCTCGGCTGTAAGGCCGAGGCCGCGGGCAGTACGAGAAGGATGATCACGAGGAGGGGAAGCAGCCTAGGGGCTGCTCTCGATGGGTTAGGTCGGTTGGTGCCCATTCTTTCCCTCCTGACGGGCGCTGGCACTTCGAAGGAAGTGGTGGCTATTTGAACCTTACTGGGTGCGTCTCACCGCTTGGAAGGGTCTTCGGAGACCCTGGGGGGCTTGGTGCGGAGGAGGTAGACGAAGATGACGATGAGGACGAGGACTGCGACGATGTCCCCAGCGCCCACCTCGGCCGAACGGTCACCATTCATCCCCTCCCCGTTGATTCTTCCCGGTTCACCGATGTGGACCACAATCACCCAAGAATCGGAACGGTAATTATCAGATGCTCTGAAGTACAGAAGGTGGGTGCCCCTCTCGAGGTCAGCGGTCTCGAGGGCGATGGTCCAGTTCGGTTGGATGGTGATGTTGATACGGTTACCGTTGAAATCCCATTCAGCCCTCATGTTCCGAATGGTGTAGTTCGAGGAGACCGTGCCCGATGCGACGAGGATCGTCCCCTCCTCGATGATATCCTGGTCCTTCGGTTCCTCCACGGTAAGCAAGACCTCTGCCCATCCCTTCACAAGGCACATGACCTGACCGACGTATGTAAGGACGACCGTGTTGTCGACATAAAGGCGAATGATGAACGGCTTCATGCCCTCCGGGGGTGTCGCAGGAAAGGTGGTCCCATATCCCTCACGCCTGTTGGCGAAGGGGTATGGTTCTGGTTCAGGAGGATTCCATGGGTTCTCCCAGGGGGTAAGGTAAGCCCTGTTGGCCTCCTTCTCCAGGCCCTCGAACTCGACGGTGACGTTGTCTGGCTCCAGGTTGTGCACCTCGAAGTTGATGCGGACCTCACCCTCCTTAAGGTTGGTGTTCCACATCTCGATGTATACTTCGGACTCCTCGTTTATGCTACCGATGCACACCACCCGGCCGCCTTCCCCCGTCTCGACGCCCACATACGTCCTGTTGTGCCAGAGGAACGGGGATGACTGGATGCTCGAGCCGAGCTTGATGTGCCACTCGACGTATTGATGGATATAGGCATACCTGTTTGTCTGGTAGGGGTTATGGATCTCGATACCATGGAGCGTGCCGCCCTCGTCCCCGTAGACTATGAAGGGGTCGTAAGGTTCCTCCACCTCGGTCACGACCAAAGGAGAGGACGTTATAGCGGAAGCGTGTGACGCGTTCCAAAATTCCTCTCCATCGGGACCCATGCCAATCATCTTGCCACCGGTCGTGGCCACGAACACCATCGGGAGGTCGTATTCCTCCTCGTACTCGTATGTGAAGAGGCCTGCGGATGAGTAGATCTCCGTGAACCGGGCTGGTACGGTGTGTACCTGTTCGCCCGTTGACCTTTCGATGTAGTGGAGGAGACCGTCGTAGGCCCCAAAGATGACCAGGTCCTCGGTAACGGCAGGTGATGCAGGACAGAAATCTGCCGTGTAGTTCCAGAATAGCTCACCCGAGGTGGCGTTAACAGCATACACGTTGCCGTCGCATGACCCAAAGTATACAAAGCCTTCCCGGAAGGCCGGCGAGCTGTAGACGTATCCGCCGGTCTTGAACTCCCAGACCGAACCCCCGTCCAAGGCGTCCATGCAGTGAACTGAGAAGTCGTTGGAGCCCACATAGACATGTCCGTCGATAACGACGGGAGAGCTCTTGATCTCGCCGTCCGTCGCCGTCCTCCAGATTAGGGTTCCGAACATGGAGTCTAAGCAGTAGATGAAGGTGTCGTCAGATCCCGCGTAGACCCTGCCATCCTGGACAGCGGGAGAGGATTCCACCGGTCCGTCCGTCTCGTACGTCCAGACGACCTGTCCCGTGAACGCATCAAGGCAGAGGACATAGCCACCCATAGTGCCCACGTAGACCCTGCCATCATGGACCACGGGGGATGACTTAATGGGGTCCTCGGTGTCGTACGTCCAGAGGGTGGTGTTGTTCATGGGCGCACCTCCAGGGACTTCCCCGATTCTCGAAGGTGATGCCCTGAAGGTAGGTGTTGGCTCTTGACTAGTCGCAGAGATGGTGATAGGAGGGATGAGAAGTGTGATGACAAGTATCGTCAAGAGCCACGGTCCAAGCACCCTTCCTTTCCTCATTGCATCGACCTCATGGCCTCCGAGGGATCTATCCGCGCGGCGTCCCGTGCGGCCACCAGTGCGCCCAGCGCCGCCGCGCCAACCATCGCGAGGGCGAGTATCGCAACCGTCCCCGCGGGGAAGTAGATTGCGGTCACCGAGCCCAGCCAGGCGGGGCTGATGGCCACGATGGCGATGGCGGCGCCGATGATGCCGACCACCACGCCCGTGACGGCGAACCACACCTGCTCCGAGAGGAAGGTCTGCCAGATCATCCGCTTGGGCCATCCCAGGGCCTTCATGCCGCCGATCTCCTGCCGGCGGTCCTGGACCTCGCGGAGGGCGAGGGCGCCCAGGCCCAGGGCGCCGATGATGAGGCCCAGGGCCAGGTAGGCCTGGAACAGCCTGAGGAAGGAAAGCTCGTAGCCCAGGTTCTCCTGGACCACCGCCACGGTGGTCCGGGCGTCCAGCCCGTAGACAGCGTAGGCGTCCTCCAGCTCCTTTGCCAGCTTGGAGGGTTCCTGGGAGCCCGAGTCGAAGAGGAAGTAGGAGTACGCGGCGGTGTCGGGGTACACCCTCATGATCATGTCGGCGCCGGTCAAGAAGCTGCCGCCGAAGATGGAGGTCCTCATGACGCCCACGACCTCCATCCGGTGGACGCGCCCGTCGTCGCCGTCCACCTCGTAGACGTCCCCCAGGCTGCCACTATAGACCCAGATGAGGGTGTTGTAGTCAACCACCACGGGCACGTTCCCCTTGTCCGTCAGCTCGGTGAGCGACCGCCAGGTCTCCGCGTCCCCACCCACGCTGGAGGAGCGGAAGCCCACGGTGACGTTCTCGATGAACTCGTCGGGGACGCCCATGATGCGGGGCGGGAACCGGGCGTTGAGGTTGGAGCACGAGCCTCCCTGGTGTCCCACCACCCTGATGGGGGTGACCTTCCAGTTGCCCGAGGGCGCCTCGGGCAGGTCCCTGAGGTCCTCGCCCAGGGGCACCCAGGTCTCCGCCACCACGTCGTAGCCGCCCGTCTGGTCGGTCTGGAGGTCCCCGGCGTACCGTATCTCGATCTCGCCCGCCCAGGATATGCCTATCACGCCGAAGGCCACCAGGGCGAAGGTGGCGACCAGCATCAGGGCCCTTCCGGGTCGGCGGTTGAGGGACCGGAGCCCCATGCGCCAGGGGGCGATGAGACCGCCCCGCTTGACCCGGGCCTCGAGCCGTTCGAGAACGGGTATGGCGATGAGCACGCCGCCCAGGGTGGCCAGCATGCCCACGGTGAAGAACAGGGCGATGCCGCCCACGTCCGAGGAGGGCCTGACGACGGCCCCGAGGATGGCGGGCACGGTAAGGAGCAGGATCCCCAGCTGGATGGCCCTGATCCTGGGCAGGGGCGGGGTGACGTCCACCGCGGTGCCTGCCCGGTCCGCGAGGGCGGAGGTGATCGAGGTCCTTGCAGCCCTCCTCGCGGAGAGGTAGAGGGTGGCCACCGTCACGACGAGGCCCAGTCCCAGGGCGAGCCACAGCGAGCCTCCCTCGATGCTGAGGGGGATGGTCGTACCCTCGACGGCGTCGGCCCAGACGGAGTTCAGGGCGCCCACGAGGGCGGTGCCCAGACCTGCCCCGAAGACCACGCCCAGGATGCCTGCGATGCCGCCCCAGACGGAGCCCTCCACCAGCATGACCTGGATGAGGCCCTTCTCGTCCAGCCCCAGGGCGCGCAGGGTGGCGTGCTCGCGCAGCCTGGACCGGGCCAGGTTCGAGAAGGCCGAGGCCTCCAGGAGGCAGCCCGCCAGGAGCAGGACCGCGCCGAAGGTCAGGAACATGCCCTCGAAGATGTACAGGGGGTCTGCCGTGTCCAGGGCATCGGCCCTGGCGGGGTGGATGAAGATGCCCGCGTCCGAGGCCGTGATCGCGTCGTCGAAGTAGTCCAGGGAGACGTTGCCCTCGTCGCCGTGGGGGTAGTACCTGGCCGAGGTCCAGTCCCCGTCGGGGTTGGACCAGAGCTCCCTGGCGGTGCCCAGGTCGATCCAGACCTTCGGTGTGCCCTTGTACGAGTTCCAGTAGGCCTCGTCCTCGGGCTCGATGGCCTCCAGGTCCATGGGGAAGGGCGGCTCCCAATTGAGGCAGCTGACGGAGTCGGAGACGCCCGGGATGGGTGGTAGCAGGGCGGGGTCGTAGGCCTTGCGCATCAGGTCCACCACGCCCACGACGACCAGCTCGACGGAGCGCTCCTGGAGCTGGTAGCGGTCGTCGACCACGGTGTAGTCCACGGTCATGGTGTCGCCTGGTCCGATGCCCAGCTCCCTGGCCGTCCAGTTGTTGATAAGGGCTTCCCGACTTCCGGGCGATGGCTCCCTTCTCGGGGAGGACGAGTTCCAGTCCCAGTCGCCCATGGCCTTGCTGTCGTCGGCGAAGTCGATGCCGGCTATGGTGGAGTACGACAGGTCGGCGCCGGAGGGCCCCTCGAGGGAATCGACGAAGTAGGTGAGGGTGGTCGACCACAGGAACGCCCTCTGGGAGAGGCGAGGCTCCAGGTGGCCCTGGATGAAGATACGGTCCGAGGTCAGCACGCTCCAGGCCTGGGGCGAGGGCTGGATGACGAGGTCGATGCCCTCGGCGCCCACCAGGGAGTCCAGCCTCTCCTCGAAGGCGGAGAGGAGCTCGTCCTCCTTGTCGGTGCCCACGATGTCCCGGTCCTTGTACTGGAACAGCACGGCATTGACCTTGTTGCCGGTCCCGAGGAGGTCCTGGGCGTCGTCGATGTTCATGAACACGGTGGACGACGGGGTGCGCTTGGCCTCCAGGTCGAGGCGGCCCAGCCCGGTGTCGTCGAAGATGCTCTTGACCTTGTAATCGGCCTCCACGCTGGAGTCCAGGCCGAAGAGGAACAGGAAGTCACCGCCGAAGCCGGGATTGGGCACGCGGAGGGTGATGGAACCCCCCTCCCTGGCGCCCGTCTGGTCCGCCAGGTACCTGTTGATGGCCACCTCGCCGGTCCTGATGTTCGCCGTCCTCTCGTCGCCTTCCTTTTGGAAGCTGTCGAAGCCGTACAGGCTGTCGGAGAACCCGTAGAGCACCACCCGTCCGTCCCGCTCTCCCGTCGAGTGGCATGTGACGGCGGCGGGGACGGTGAGCAGCATGGCCTCCTTCCTCACGCTCTTTTCCCACTCGGGAGTGAAGAACAGACGCGTGAAGTAGCCCGTCCCCACGGGCTGGACGGTGCGGATGGTGGCGTCGATCCCGGGAAGGGATTCGGTGGCAGTGGTATCCACCATCGCCTGCATCGAGTCCCCAACGATGAGCGCGCCGGCTATCACCGCGGTGGCCAGGGAGGCCGTGAGGGCCACGGTGAGGCCCTGCTTCAGGTGTCCCCTGGCCGACCTGCGGGCCGCCCGCGCGAGGAGCCGACGCTTCCACAGCGTCCACACCGCGGGGGCCGCGGCCAGCAGAACTAGGAGAATACCTGCCAGGGTCTCAAAGCCGGAGCTCATCAAGATTCCGATGAGACAGGTCCTTTATTTAAGTAGCCCCGTTGCTGGCTTTTTTGAGAACAAAGAATGGGAAGGCAGCCTTTATAAAGGGCGCCCTAGTATCAAACAACATGGACCGCCCCACGGTCGCCATGATAAGCGATTTTGGACACTCGGAGTACGTGGCCGCGATGAAGGCCGCCATCTGGCGCGAGTGCCCGGACTGTCGCGTCGTGGACGTGTTCCATGACATCCACCACGGTGCCATCCTCCAGGGCGCCCACCTACTGGTCAAGGCTGTGGCCGAGATGCCGGACGCCGTCCACCTGGCAGTGGTCGACCCGGGCGTCGGCACCGACCGCAGGGCGGTGGTCGTCAAGGCCGACGGCCTGCTCCTGGTGGGTCCCGACAACGGTATACTGGAGCCCGTGGTAAGGGGCCTTGAGCTTGAGGTGCGGGAGATCGCCTTCCCCCCCGAGGGCGCCAGCCCCGTGTTCCACGGCCGTGACCTGTTCGCGCCCACGGCGGCCAGGCTGGCCAGGGGCGATGACATGGGGTCCATGGGCAGGCGCGTGCCGTCGCTTTTGCCCCTGCCGTCCTACGGCTTCGACCGCTTCGGTGACAGGGTGGTGACCAGGGTGGTCCACGTGGACGTCTTCGGCAACGTGCAGACCCCGGTTCCCGTCTCCGCGGTCGAAGACTTCATCGACTCGAAGAGGGAGGTCACCGTCTGGATCGCCGAGGAGGCGTACCAGGCCAGGGTGGTGAGGGCCTACGGCGACCTGGCCGTCGACGAGCTGGGCGTGCTGGTCTCGTCCTCCGGGCACGTCGAGGTGGCACAGCGGGACGGTCCCGCGGCCGCGCTGCTGGAGGCCCGCATCGGCGACGATATCGCCATCGACGTCGGGTGAATCGAAGGTCTGATTAGTCCGATAAGCATTACTCGCCCGGAGACGGGACCATGAACGCGGGCGAGCAGAAGGAGGTAAGGGACTTCCAGTTCGAGATGGAGTGGGTCGACCACCTGGCCTTCAACGTCAAGTGGGACTTCTACGACTCCCCCGACCTGTTCATGGACGAACCCCCGGGCATGGGAGGTTTGGGGAAGGGACCCAACGCGGCCAGGATGATAGTGGCCGGGGTGGCCAACTGCCTCTCGGCGTCCCTGGCGTTCTGCCTGGAGAAGTCCAGGGTGAAGGTGAAGGGCATGAGGATCCGCTGCCACGGCGAGCTCACGCGGAACGAGCGGGGCCGCCTCCGCCTGACCTCCATGAGGATCGAGCCCGTCATCGACATGCCCGGGAAGGACCTGAAGAGGCTGGACCGGTGCCTTGGCATGTTCGAGGACTTCTGTGTCGTGACGGAGAGTGTGAGGAAGGGGATTCCCGTGGACATCAACGTATATCGGTTGAGCGAGGATGGCGACGAGGTCCTGATGGAACTACCTGGTTGAATCGGGAACCCCTGCCTTCCTTGTGACGCACCCAGAACTTCCCCCAGGTCCTGGGATACGGCTGCATCGTCATCCCCCTCATTATAGGCATCCTCGGTATCGTATTCGTGCTGAAGAACGTCCGGAAGGCGGAGAGGAGCCTGGTGGACGATGCCGCCGCCGGGACGATGGACGAGCTGGTCTACGAGCCGCCGGGCTCGTGAGTGGTTCTTTTCCAGTCCTCTCATCGCCGCAACCCTTTTGGACCACCTCCTCGATACCCGGGTCCCCCAGGTGACGCTCATGATGGACCCCCGATACGAGAAGCTGGCAGACGTGCTCATCGGATACTCGACCGAACTGAAGGAAGGGGAGAAGATCCTCATCGAGACCTTCGACATCCCCGAGGAGATGGTGGTGGCCCTGGTGCGCAGGGTGACCGAGGCCGGCGGCATCCCCGTCGTCGACACCAAGCACAACGTGGTGCTTAGGAGCATGTTCTCCGAGGCCACCGAGGAGCAGATGAAGCTCATCGGCGACGTCGAGAAGTACCGGATGGAGCAGATGGACGCGTACATCGGCCTCCGGGGCTCTTACAACATCTCGGAGCTGTCCGACGTGCCCTCGGACAAGATGAAGCTCTACCAGAGCCACTGGATGAAGCCGGTCCACCTGGAGATACGGGTGCCCAAGACCAAGTGGGTGGTGCTCAGGTGGCCCACCCCTTCCATGGCCCAGCAGGCGGGCATGTCCACCGAGCAGTTCGAGAGGTTCTACTTCGACGTGTGCTGCCTGGACTACTCCAAGATGGACAAGGCCTTCAAGCCGATGCAGGAGCTGATGGACAGGACGGACAGGGTGCACATCGTGGGCCCCGGGGACACCGACATCGAGTTCTCCATCAAGGACATCCCCTCGGTGCCCTGCGCCGGCAAGCTGAACATCCCCGACGGCGAGATCTTCACCGCCCCCGTCAAGGACAGCGTCAACGGCGTCATCCACTACAACACGCCCACCCTGTACCAGGGCGTGACCCACGAGAACGTGCGCCTGGAGTTCAAGGACGGCAAGATAGTGGACGCCACGGGCTCGGATACCGAACGGCTCAACGAGATCCTGGACTCCGACGAGGGCGCCCGGTACGTGGGCGAGTTCGCCATGGGCGTCAACCCCTTCATCGACAACGCCATGAAGGACATCCTCTTCGACGAGAAGATCAAGGGCTCGCTCCACTTCACGCCGGGCAACGCCTACGACGAGGCCGACAACGGCAACAAGAGCCAGGTCCACTGGGACATGGTCCTCATCCAGACCCCCGATTACGGCGGCGGCGAGATCTACTTCGACGACGTGCTGGTGCGCAAGGACGGGATGTTCGTCCTGGACGAGCTGAAGGTGCTGAACCCGGAGAACCTGGTGTAGGTCGGTCTCAGAAGAACCGGCGCCACCACTGGCCCGTGGAGCGGGCCTCCTCCCGCTCCTCGTACGCCGCCTCCTCGTCCCACATGGCCTCCTCTTCGGACATCTTGTAGGGGCGGCGCAGCCGCTCGACCACCACAAGGGCGAGCACCAGTATGAGCAGGAGCAGGAGCATCCACGGGAACTCGTCCTCGGTGGCGATGGTCATCACCGCCATCGTGTAGTTGAAGCGGACCTCCTGTGTGTCGCAGAGGCCCTGGGGGTCCGTCACCGTGACGTTGAAGTGGATGACCTCGGGATGGAAGGTCCGGAAGGTCACCTTGAGGAAGCCGTCCTTGTCCACCTCCACGATGTCCGAGTCGGTGGAGAACACCAGCTTGCCCCTGTCCTCGATATCGGGGTCGTAGGCATCGATCTTGTCGTTGTGCTCCACGTCGACCTCCAGTGTCTGCTCGGGTATGAACTCGAGGATCGGTGCGTCGTTGGCGGGCAGCACCCTGAGCACGAACTCGTTGCTGTCGTTGTGGTAGAAGGGGTGACGGTCGAAGGCCCTGACCTTGACCCTGATCTCGCCATTCCAGTCCTTCTCGGGGAGCTTCACGGACAACCAGGAGTCGTCCACCAGGTACACGTCCGCCTTTGAGGGGTCGGACTCCTCCAAGATGGTGAAGCGCAGGTTGTCCGAGTCCCAGTCGTCCTCGAAGAACTCGGCCAGGTTCACCAGGTAGTCCCGGGCCTCGTCCTCGAACACCTGCTGGTCCGGAACGTCCTCGATGAGCATGGGCGGGTAGTCCAGCTTGTACACCACCTGGGGGTCCTCCAGGCTGATGCGGCCCGCCTGCCCCGTGGACACCTTGAAGACGATGCGCACGTCCTTGTCCACGTGGGTGTTGTCCCGCTTGGCGGCGATGCTGGTCTCCGCCTCCTCGGTGAAGTCCACACTGACCTTGAAGTCGTACTTGATGGTGAGGTTGCTCAGCCTGACGTTGGCGGCGGACCTGTCGGAGAGCCGGAGGGGAAGCTCGGCGTACTTGTTGCCGTAGCCGTCCATCGTGTAGGGGGCCGAGTTGAGGCACCCTGTGAGGGCCTCGGGGTCGAAGAAGACCCGCTCCTTGGTGTTGCTGAGCCGCTCCCATCCCCAGACCACTGGTTCCCCCTCCCCGAACTCGATGCTGACGTTGACGGGGGCGATCTCCAGGTGCCGCATGACGATCTCCCACGAGTATGTGTCGTGGGCGGTGGGGAGGGGCGTCTCCCATGCGGCGTAGACCTTGTCGTCGTAGATGAAGATGTAGGGGTGGGAGGAGTTGTCGTAGCCGTTCCCCAGGGGTGTCAGCTCCAGCACAGGCGACCAGTCGGCGCCGTCGAAGGAGCGGATGATGATGTCGCCGTAGGTGGCGATGAGCCTGTTGCCACCCTCGGGACGCGACGTGGTGTTGGTGCCGATGACCCATATGGCGTAGAGGGTGTCATTGACGGCCACCAGGGTGGGGAACATCTGGTCCACGGGGTCCCCCGATGGGACGAAGGACAGCTGCTCCATGGGGGTCCAGTAGCTGGCGGTGTACCGGCGGTAGACGATGTGGTAGCCGTCGCCGTTGGACAGGATGGTCCGGCCGCGCATCCAGATGGCGAACAGCTCCTCCTCACCCGTCATGGGGTTGTCCCAGACGTACCACCTGGGCAGCGCGTCCTGCACGCCGCCGTAGGCGATGCTCCTGTCCGAGGCGGGGGATAGGTTCTTGAGGTCGGTCCAGGAGTAACCGTTGGTGGCGCGGTAGACCACGTCCACGTTGCCGTAGCCCGCGATGTTCGGGTCCCAGGTGTCCCAGATGACGTAGAGCCTGTCCTTGTACACCTTGATGTCCACCGACCAGTCCGTGGCGTCGTTGTTCGCGTCCGTTATCTCCTGGGGGGTGGTCCAGGTGGTGCCGTCGTAGTAGGCGACGACGATGTCCAGGTCGTCGGAGCCGTACGAGTGCTGCGTGTAGCTGGGGTCCGTCGACTTCCAGGCCACGTAGAGCCGGTCCTTGAACACGGTGCACCGCTCGTAGGTGTTGAGCCCGTCCTCCTTGGGCCCGGAGAACCGCTCCTCCGGGGACCACTCGGTCCCGTCCCAGGCCCGGAACACCAGCTCGGAGTTCCCACCGTCGGTGGCCTTCCCATCGCCCTTGGACCAGATGGCGTACAGCTTGTCCTTGTAGGCGATGATCTGGGGGATCTTGTCCTCGTCGGTGTCGCCCCGGGTGGACAGCTCGATGATGCGGTGCCACTTGGTACCATCGAACCGCCTCACCACGATGTCGGCGTCGCCACCGGTGGTGATGTTCTGGTCCGAGCTCTCCCAGATGACCCACATGTCGCCGTCGTACTCCTCCATCTTGGGGCCGTACTCCCCGGGGGAGTCCGTCTTGGGCGTCAGGGTGTACTGCTTCACCCAGTGGGGTATGGGGAAGCCCTCCACGTCGATGTAGGCCTCGGTGATGGTGGCGTCCCTTGGAAGCTTGATGAAGAACTCCCGGGTGCCACCGTTGATGAAGCGCAGGTCCTTCTGGCGCGACCCGTCCGAGAAGCTGTCCTGGAAGCCCAGGGGACCGCCCTTGTCGGAGTCGAAGGCCCAGTCGATGCTGCCGTCGTCCCCCACGTCGAGGGAAGGGTCCCAGGGCGCGCTCCGCGTCCCGGGGAAGGTCCCGAAGGACATGTTGATGGTGGCGGAGTCCACGAAGGCGTGGTTGGGCAGGACCACGGCGGTCTGGTCGTTGTAGCCGGGTCCGGGGAAGGCAAGGTCACGCTCGGACAGCTGGTCCTCGAACTCGTCGACGACGAGCCCGGACTGGGGAGTCGTCTGTCCGGATGTGGCATCTGGTAACGGGAAAGCTACCGCAATCAGCATCAGGACGACTGCGACCGATGTTGCCTGCGGACCCACGAATCTCATGCTTCACCTCGAGGAGCTGGGCATCTGATTCCTAGGGGTCGACAGTAGATAAATATTCCGACATAAGTCGGCTGGAACGGGAACAATCAGAGGCCAGGGACCCCGGTGACCAGGAATACGACGCCCAGGACCAGGAACAGGACGGCGGCCACGACCTCCACCACCTCCAGGGACATGCGACGGGCGATCATCCTCCCTGCGAACACGCTGGCGGTGCTGACCAGCACCAGGGCGAGGCTGGCCCCGACGAACACAGCGAGGGGGCTCCCGTACCTGCCCGAGAGGGCGATGACCGCCAGCTGGGTCTTGTCCCCAAGCTCGGCCAGGGCCACCAGGCCGAAGGTGCTCCCGAAGACCTTCCAGTTGCTGACCGCGGGTCCGGCCTCCTCCACCGGGTTCGCCTCGCAGGCCCCGTCGTCCCCCTCGTCGCCCCGGTCCCTCCACCAGGAGACCAGCATGAGCACCCCGAAGGCGATGAACAGGGCTCCAGCGACGATGCTCAGCATCTCGGGAGGGAGCGCGATGTGCAGCAGCGAGCCCAGGGCGACGCCGATGGCGGTGACCGCGATCAGGGCCAGCGCGGACCCTGCAAGGACGGGCGCGTACGGGAAACGACATGCCTGGCTGATGCAGACCAGCTGGGTCTTGTCCGCCAGCTCCGCCAGGGCGATGGTGGCGAAGGTCACGGCAAGGGCAACGTACCAGTCCATCGCGGGAGTCACACCGTAGGCAGGTGATAAGGGCTTCGCCTCCCATGCACCGGGATCGAGCCTTCCAGAACGTCAAAGGTCAGTTGACAAGCTTTTTATCCAAGTAGGGTATTCGCGAAGCAGATTAGCCGAGGTGGTCTATTGAAAAGAGGACTGGCCCTATGCACCGTCCTGCTGCTGCTCGCAGCGACCTGGCTCCCCCTTGCCCTGGGGCAGGACGAGCCCGAGTACGAATTCGACCCCGAGCTTGGTGACCTACTGAGCACCTACGGCCGGGGATACGTCGAGAACCTGGTCCTGTGGAGCGGAGCCGGCGTCGGCCTGGTCTGGGGTCCGTCCTACGACGGTGACCAGAGCGCCCTCGACGACCGTCTGCTGGACCTGGAGGGCACCGCGGGTGGCACCATGCCCCCGAACGCCACCCCGATCGTCGTGCCCTTCGCCATCGTCAACCCTTCCTACGTGGGCGATGCCCCCATCGACCACAGCGAGGAGTGGATGTGGAACGGCACCGACACTCCGGCCAAGGTCTCCCTGGGCAGCGTGGGTCACACCATCATGGCCGAGACCGACCTGGCCATGGTCCTCATGGAAGGCGGTTCGCTGGATGCGGAGGGCCTGCTTCTCCTGGACGCCGCCGTCGAGGCGGTCCGCTTCACCAACATTCGCATGGGTTACAACGGGACCGACCTGGGCCCCATCAACATGTCCGACGCCAACATGACCGACGACGACGACGCCAACGGCTGGTGGCTCCCCGTCACCATGGCCGAGGGCAGCATCAACGCGTCGACGGGCGAATGGGAGGGCGTGACCATGGTGGACGGCCCCTCCCTCAAGGCCTCCCTCGAGTTCCTCAGGGGCCTGGTCACCCTTTACGATCATCTGATGACCAACACCGACCTGGTGGGCGCGGGAAAGCCCTTCCCCGCCGGGACCGACACCGAGATCGCGCAGCTCGCCGGAGCCGTCCTGAACAACATCAAGGCCCTCTACTACGACACGGGAAGGGACCTGTTCTACGAGGACGGCGTCCTGACCACCGAGAACCTGGCGATCCTCTACATGACCCTCATGGACATCTCGGTCGCGCCTGGGATGGAATTCGCCTATGACTCCGGGTGGGCCCGCTGGAATGCCGAGAGGTACGCCACCCTGCTCGTGCAGCTCCAGCGGGAGGACGGCACCCTGTCCGGTGGATACGACACCGCCCTGGGCGGCTTCCCCGGAGCCTTCATCCCACCGTACGCACAGATGGGCGATGAGGCCTCGAACCTCGAGTACGCCATGGCCATCGACGTCCTCTACGACGCCTCCGAGAGTTTCGGTGGCATCACCTACGACCGCGCGGGCCAGGTGTGCCTCGCGGCCCTGGAGGACACCTACTGGAACGACGCGTTCGGCCTCTTCGTCGATGACCCCCTCGCCGAGACGCCCTCCGTCACGACCAGCCTCCAGGTGGCCGGCATTGCCGCCTACGCAGGGGCGGCGGGGTCGGGTGTGGACCTGGCCAAGCACCGCATACCCGAACTGTGGGGCGGCATGGTGGGCGCCGGTCTGCCGCTGAGCGAGACCGACGCCACGGGCGAGAACTACAGCATCCTCGACGAGCCCGACACCAATAACAACACCATCTGGAAGCACAACTGGAGCCGCGGGACCGGGTTCATGCACGGGATGGGTCCCGTCCTGGGAACTGGTGCCACCCACGACATGGTCACCCACAACTGGACGGTGTACCGGGTCGTGGACACCCGGGTCCTGATGGAGGCCGCCGTGGTCATGATGGGGATGGACAGCGACTGGTTCACCGGCATGGGCGCCCCGATGTACTCGATGGAGACGGCGTACAACCTGGTCCACTGGACCCCCGAGGAATGGAACGCCTGGGGAGAGGAGTGGCAAGCGATCGCCGGAAACCTCTCCCGGGAGCTGGACGACCTCAAGAACGAGACCGAGAACTGCACCAAGGTCATCGAGGTGCTCAGGCAGGAGATCGCGAACCTCACGGAGAACGTCACCCGGCTGGAGGCGGAGCTCAACGAGAGCCAGGAGAACGAGACCCTGCTGCGGGCCCAGGTCGACTGGCTGCGGGAGCTGCTGGAGGAGACCAACGAGACGGTCGACGAGCTCGAGGAGGACATAGTGATCCTCGAAGAGACGGTGGAGCGCCTCACCGGCGACATCGAGGACCGGAACGAGAACATCACCAAGCTCCTGGACCAGCTGCGCGCCTCGGAGAACAACGTGACCGAGCTCCAGTGGGAACTGGACAACGCCTCCGCAGCCCTCGCCCAGGCCGAACAGGACCTGGCCGCCTGTGACAGGAAGCTGGCGGACACCGAGGACGAGCTGAAGGAGCTCCAGGGTCGGATGATGCTGACGGCAATTATCGCCCTCATCGCGGGCATGATCATCGTCGTCGTCATCCTCAAGGTGCAGGGCAAGCTCTGAGGCAGGCCGGGTCCGGACGTCAAGGGCGAACGGTTTAGTACGGCCTCCGCCATTCCCGGAACGTGCGCATCCACGACGAGTGTATCCCATGCCTGCTGGCGAGGGTCCGACACGAGGCATTGCTCTCTAATCCCGATGCGGCAGTGGAGGCATTGCTCGCCGCGGCGAGGGAGCTGGGTGATTCTGGCCCCGACGAGGTCTCTGCCGAGGTGGCGACCCGCGTCCACAGGGCCGCGTACGAGGCCCTGGGCACCGACGATCCCTACGCGGAGGCCAAGCGGGAGTCCAACGATGTGGCCCTCAAGCTGCTGTCACGTGCGCGTGATCTATACATGGAGAGCCCGCCTCCCGACAGGTTCCGGACGGCGGCCCTCCTTTCCATCGTCGGAAACGTCCTGGACTTCGGCATCGAGGGCGGCCTGGAGGACGCAGCGTCGCTGGACCTGGCCTTCGACGACCTGGTGGAGGAGGGATTGGGTCGCGACGATTCAGACGACCTTATCCATCTCCTGGTCCCAGACGCGAGGGTGGCATACCTCACCGACAACTGCGGTGAGATCGTTCTCGACCAGATCCTCCTAGAGGAGATACGAGGCCTCGGCTGCCACGTGACCCTGGTGGTCAAGGGGGACCCGATCCTGACCGACGCCACCCGGGCCGATGTGGAGGAGCTCGGCCTCGGGCAGAAGGTGGACCGGGTGCTGGACACGGGGCCCTTCGCCGTGGGCGTCGACCTGACCACGGTGCCCCCCGAGACGAGGGAGGCGATAGAGGGCGCCGATGTGGTGATATCGAAGGGGATGGCGAACTTCGAGTCCCTCTCCGACTCCCCCCTCCGGCCCATCGCCTACCTCCTCCGGACCAAGTGTGACCCCGTGGCTGGAACGCTCGGAGAGGCAAAGGATATAAACGTCCTCAAACTATTCTATTGACGAGGAATGGGATGCCTCACACCGATGAAGTTGGCGAGCCTAGGGTGGATTCTGGGGACCGTGACCCCATCGCCACGGCTAGGAACTTCTTTCTTTCCGGGGACGTCGAGAGGGCGAAACGGATGGCGGACGAGGTCATCTCGAACGATCCCCTCCGGCAGGACGCATGGATCCTCAAGGGCCGGACCTTGGTCTGCAGGTACGACCCGGTGGGGGCGAAGGAGTGCTACAAGCAGGCCATAGAGATAGACGCGGGCAACCCCGAGACGTGGAAACGGATGGCCTTCGCCCACAGGATAGACGGGGAGCTCGAGGACGCCGTCGACTGTTGGAGAAAGGCCCTCGATCTCGGTCCCGAGGACCACCGGACCCTCAACGACATCGGAAGCGCCTTGGACGAGTTGGGCGAGTTCGACACCGCTATCGAGTACTACGAGAAGGCCCTCGAGGTGAACCCCGACGACCCCTTCGCGCGGGAGAACATCCGGTTGAACCGGAGGATCATCGAGAGGCTCACCGCACAGCGGAACGATTGAGGACCGACCCCCCTTTTTCGTCGATGGGATGGCTTTCAAAGACCCGCAGGGCCGGAAAGGGCCGTATCGAAGAGGCCTCATTCTACCGCGAATGTATCCCATGAGCCCCCCTTGCAGGAGGCATCCGACGGTGTTGCCGGAATCGCATGTATTATCACGACCGGAATCGGAATCTCCAAATGAAATATTGCGTGGAAATCGGGCGATAATGGGAGATTCGCCCCATCGGGACCTACGATTCCGGGGGTAGCCAGTGTACGTTGGCAACTTTTTAGGACTTGAAAAGATGTATAATTCTCACGTTTTGTAGAACCACGGCAAGCTTCATATAGCTATAACGATACTTGCACCGTACATTTGCCGTCGTAATAAGTCGCGATGTATAATGAACAGACATGTGCTCGGGAGAATAGAACGGCCTTCGGGGAGATATCAAAGGTTAGGTAGGTAGGTTAGGTAACAAGGCTTCGTGGGGGAGAACATTGCCGGATGCGCTTCGAGACGAGATAACTTTCTTCGGTCACATTATCCAGGGAAACCGGATAACGATCAAGACCGACGATATGAAGGTCCTCAATCCCGATGAGGACGAGATCTTCGAGATCACAATCGTGCGTGTTCTCCCCCCTAGAAGCCTGCGTGAGATGGATCTATCATCTTACGCGCGTAAGGTCATCAACGTCCTCAAAGCTGAGGGCGTGTTCGACGATCCCGAGTACATGCTTCTGCTCTTTCTGCACAAGCACGACGTAAAGGGCGACGGCTTCAAGAGGGAGGACCTCACGGACTCCCTCATCAACGATCTTTGCAGGGCGGCCACCGCCCTTCATGACGAAAAGCTTGCCAACATAGTTCGGATGAAGCTCGAGAGGATGAGGGAGTAGCATGATCTCCATGAACGAAAGTACGATTAACCAGACGTTCGTGAACGGCCGTCTGAACGAGGTCCTCTCAATCAATGGTGACATCCATGAGCGCCTGGGCGGCTTCGGGGTCGAGGCCGTTGCATATAACACCGGTTGGGCAGCAAGGATAACCGACCCGGAGGGCAATCCAGAGTTCCCGAAGGCCATCGATTGGCTCGTCGCGAACCAATATGAGGATGGCTCTTGGGGTTCGCACTTCTTCCAGGGTTACGACAGGTTCCTCAACACGCTCTCGGCCGCAATCGCACTGAAGCAGTGGGGGAACCATCCCGAACAAGTGGCCATGGCTGAGGCCTACATCACCAAGTCCATCGACGACCTTACGGACCACGAGGAGCTGCGCGGATCCGACCATCTGGTCGCCGTTCTGATAGAAGAGGCAAGGAACGTGGGCCTGAACCTCCCCTACGAGAGATCCCCCCATAAACCCTACGGGGTGGCCAAACGGATTTACATGTCCTACGTCTACGCCAAGTCAGACCATCCAATGGGCTTCTACACCGAACTGCTCGGTAGGGTGCCTACGCAGAAGAGGATAGTGAAAAAGACGATGATGGGCGATGGCTCGCTGTGCTCCGACACCGCCACCACCGCTGCCTCGCTGGTGTTCGATCGGAACCCCAGGATGGACCACTCCTACTATGACAGGCTCAGGTTCTTGAACAACCAATCCCTCCCTGACGGTGGCGTCCGACACTTCGGGGACTACGAGCTGATGGAGAGGGCGTACGACCTTTACCACCTCATGTGGGTCCGGCCTCGGTCCCAGCTGTACATCGACAACGCGATGGCCCTGTTCAAGGACCATTGGACCGAGGATGGCATCACGTTCTCGAACCATTTCATCCCTCCGGATCTGGACAACACGGGGATGGCCTACCGGGTGCTTACCGAGCTGGGCCACGAGCCCGACCCCCACTCGTTGGACAACTACTGGAAGGGCGATCACTGGGTCGTCTACATATTTCATGACCGCCCCCCCGCGGCGGCGAACCTGCACGCATTGGAGGCGATTGCGGTCTCGTCCCATCCGGACAGAGAGCACCTGATCGATGCTACCTTGAAGTACCTAAGAAGACTCATGATAGACGGGAACCACTTCATCGACGAGTGGCATCTCTCCCCTGCATATCCAACCAGTCACGCAATACGTGCATTCCATCTTACCGAGGAGACCCTGATGGAGCGTTGTTTGTCCTTTTTCTTGGACAATCAGAACGAAGACGGTTCTTGGGGCTTTATTGGCAACGGGTTAGGTACTCTTGAGGAAACCGGCTTCGCGCTCCAGGGTCTCCTATATTACCATCAAGAGGTTGAACCCATCGACCCAACCCCCATTCACAAGGGCGTGGAGTACATCTTGGACCGCTATCCGCCTACTAGGTTCCCGCCGATGTGGGTGGCCAAGGTCCTGTACTGCCCCGTCAACATAATCGAGGGTGTGATCGAGGGTGCTCTGCTGATGTACCAGCAGAATTTCGGTGGAGGACACGGCAACATCTGAGGGAGATCGAGTTGGGGACGATATAGGAGGAGGATAATATGGATGGCAACGACGGGCATATGGACATCGACACGTTCATGCACCTTTCGGACGATCAGGTGGCGAGCATGGTCAGGCGCGAGGGCGCTCCCACCAGCGTGTGTGTAGTTGATGATGCGACCCGGAGGACCGGCCAGGTCTTCTTCGGTCTCGACGTTTCCGACCCCAACTTCATCAATAAGTTGAACAGGCGTCTATCAAGGCCCTACCAGAGGATATTCTCAAGCTGCTTCCACCAGGGTGTGGAGAACCTGTTCGTCCCCGCCATGACCTACGGTTGCTACAGCCGAGGCGACGTCTATCACCACAAGATCATGTCCTTCGCCAAGGAGGTGTTCACCGGGGACTACTGGCTGGGGTACTTCCACGACGAGGACATCCGTCTCAGGTTCTATGGCGACTTCGACTACCTCCAGGGCCTTGGGTACGATGACCTCTTTACCCAAATGAAGGAGATCGAGGACTTCACAAAGCATGGCAAGAGGACGTTGTACCTGGGTTTCGCCACCTCGACACATCGCGAGGAGATGCGCACGTTGGTCAACTACGCCAAGAAGAACGGCCTGGACGACTTCGAGAAGATATGGAACAACAGGTTCCAAACCCTGGTCCAGGATTACTACGGCGAGATGGTAAAGACGGTGGAGGTATTCATAAGGCCCTGTGAGATGCGCCTGTCCGAGACCATGCCCCCATTCCTGGGGGAGTACGCCGAGCTATACTTCACCCCGGCGCCCATCACAGAGGTGCACCATGACTTTTACAGGAGGATCGTCTACGACTTCATGTTCGCCAGGAAGCGTACCTTCGGTGGAAAGTCCTATCACGATAATCAGAACAACGGGGAGCTCGAGAAGGCTCGAGATATATACACGCGGTACGGGAACAAGGTAATTGGTCTCGGTCAGCGTGTGGGTGGATGGTGGATCTTCGACTTGGACTGAGGTTTTCTCCTTCGCAACGGGTTAGGTTAGGTCGGGTTCCATCACCTCTTCGAAGGTCCACCATCCACCATCCCCCCATCCCTTTCCCTTCATTTTTCCCATCTGGTGAGAATCGACAATTTTTGGTTCCCTGAAGTAATAAAACAATAAAAATGCACATATAGGAGCATTTCCATATGATGCGAATGAGGAGGTTAAACTCTAGAGATAACCTCATCGCAGGACGGTTCCGATGAGCAGCCCGCTAGCTATCCTCCCCTTGATCGCCCTCTTTTCTACGATATTCCTAGTTTTCATCCTGTACACCAAGGCACCAAAGAACATGGCGGCCTACATCTGGATAATAATGCTATTCTCCTTCCTGCTGTGGAGCATCGGCGAGTTCGCCCAGAAATATCTGGGGGATGACCCCGCCGTCTTCAAGTGGATGGCGCTTTGCACCATCCACGGTGACCTGTTCCCAGCGATATTCCTGGTGTTCTGCCTCATCTACCCGTTCCCCGAGAGATGGTTCCAAAAGTCAATGTACCTAATCATCATCATAATCATAGGCTCGAAGGTCGTCTCGACCATCCTCACCCTGGTCCTCGGCAACTACGATCCTCCAGCGAACTGGACCGAGGACATGCGATACGGTTACTATCCTTACATGTTGGCCCTTCAGAACCAGATCTCGCCCGTCGTCGATTCAGTCGGCGATTGGTATTTCTATTTCGGGTTGGGCCACACGATCGTCCTGATCTCCATGGGTGCCTTCGTCCTATTGTGGAAGTACTGGACCAGCGACAACGAATCCGTCAGGTACGGGACCCGTCTGATCCTCGCGGGCTTTTCGATGTATATGATCTTCGCAGCCACCACCAATATAATGCCCCTCATCGGCCTGTTCCCACCCGAGCTGGTCTCTTTAGGCAATATTCTGTTCAACGTCATCGTCGCATATGGAATCATAATGGGAAGCGTCCTGCTCTTCTCCCCCACAACGGAGACAGAGACAGAGATAGTGAAGGACTATTCCGACGAGCTGCAGATCGGAAAGTTCTACCTAAGCTCCATCGACAAGGGTGTAGAGACCTTCACCGACCTGGTCAACCATGGCTACGAGGGGCTGTACGTCGGCGCTGTGAAGGTCAATCTGGAGCTCACCCACTTCAAGCGGACGCCCATCGTCGTATTGACCGAGGCGGGCAGGGGGCTTCGGCAGTACGGGAACCTCCAGTACGTGCCCGCGGACGAGCTGAAGACCTTCAAGGCGAGCATAAGCACCTTCAACCAGTCGGCGACGAGGGCCGTCATCCTCCTCGACAACATGGACGTTATCCTTGACAAGCAGTGGGCACCTCCCATCGAGTTCGTCGAGTTGGGCATGCAGGTACGGGATGCGCCGGAGATGAATGCCATCTGGCTCTACGGGACTCCGATAAAAGAGGACGATTCGGTGATCATGCTCCGCAGCGTCATGGAGTACCCCGTCGTGAAAAAATCGATAATCCTGGACAAGCTCAACAGCATCATCAGCAGGATCGATGTGGACAGGTCCGAGATGGAAGAACAATTGAAGCGGCTGGGGAGGGTCGAACCGGTCTTCTACTACCTCAAGTACGGAAATGGCCAGCTTACGTTCAACGACGATATCTCCCAGTTCGAGGGCATCCTGGACGTGGAGCCCACCAACATCATCCGCATCTTCGTCAATCAGTTCCAGTCCAAGATACCGACGGATGCGTACAGGGAGATCCTCAACGAGCTCAAGGACTACGGGATATCCCGCTTCGAGATCCTCCTAAGGGCGGGCGACAGCTACCTGGTCGAGGAGGCGTTTAACGACCGTGGCAGGGTCTACGACGTCTTCCTGGACCTCCTGGACAGGGAGTTCGACGGTGTCTGCATCACCCGGACCGAGCCCAACAAGCTGCGCCATCGCTACCTCCTTCCCCAGGACACCGAGGTATTCTGGCTCACCCAGGACCGGAAGGAGGAACACGACATCAAGCCCGCCCCCGAGTACCTGATGGTGCACATCAAGAACTTCATCGATTCCCACAAGAACGAGCCTGGCGTCCTGCTGCTGGACGGCCTGGAGTACCTCATCACCTTCCAGGGGGACCAGTTCGAGTCCTACCTCAAGGTGCTGCGCCGCATCTCCGACCTCGTCTCCCAGTCCAAGGTGATCCTGCTCATCCCGTACGACCCCGAGGCACTCCCCGCGGACCGCATCGCGATATTCAGGAGAAGCGGCATCGAGGTCATCACCAGGGACATGCTGACCTAGGGTGATGGTGTCGCTTTTCGCCGAACTCTGATTATCACCCGTAGTAATTCAGCCCCATTCGTATATATACCGAGAAGGGCCAATCTCGTGATGCCCGGAAACGGGCAAACTCATTCTATATCCCCCCGGAGGCGGTTCGGCGCCGCGCAAGTGGCGCCGTCCGCTGATTTGCTCGTCGAGGCCACGTCCTGTACCCCACACCCCCAGGCCAACGGGTCCAGGTACTTTTTTATACAAGGGCGCAGTATTGTGGTCCATGCGATCGCCAGCAAGAAAACTGATCAGCCTGGCATTGGTCCTGCTCCTCGTCCTGCTCACCTTCACCGCGGGATGCCTCGACAGCGACGAGGAGGAGGAGAACGGCAACGGCGATGACGACAAGGAGGTCATGGCGAACGCGGGACCCGACCTGGTGGGCCGGCTCGGAGAGCCAGTCACCTTCAACGCGTCGACCTCCTCGGGTCCCATCGAGAAGTGGACCTGGAACATCCACGGCAACGTCACCGGCTCTTACATCAAGGTCCTGGACGGCGAGGTGGTCAACTACACCTTCGTGGAGGAGGGCGTCTACACCGTGACCCTTATCGTGGAGGGGAAGGGTGACAAGTCCTCCAACGACACCCTGACCGCACGGATCGACCTCGTGAAGAAGGAGACGGGCCAGCTCGGGATGCTGCCCAACCAGCTGAACGCGACCTACGAGTTCGCCGTCAAGGAGGAGGTCCAGAAGATCGTCCTCACCCTCAGGTACCCGTCGGACATCGGCACCGTCATCATGCCGGTCCCGGCCTTCCTGGACATGGAGGTGTACGCGGCCGAGACCGCCCCCATCGCCACCACCACCGACCAGCAGAGGGACGATGGTGAGACCCAGACCGAGACCCTGGACGTGCCGCTCTCGGACGTTATCGCCAACGAGGGCTTCCGGGTCATCGTCAGGTGGTTCGGGACTCCTAAGCCCGACGTCGACTTCACCCTGGACGTGGAGATCTACTACCACTCGGCCTGAGCCAGCCCCCTCTCGGCACCTTCCAAGGCCGGAGCATAACAAAAGGGTTATTAGGCCTGAGGCGCTTCCGACGGCCCGTGCCCGCACCCAAGAAGACCAGGAGGTCGGAGACGGAGAGCGCAGAGCGCATCTACAACGACCTCACCGACAAGCGCGACGAGCAGAACCGCAAGGCCAGCGGGCTTCGGGAGGAGCGGGACGCTGTACACGCCCAGAAGCGCACCCTCATCGAGCAGATGACCACGCTGAAGGCCGAGCGGGACGCCCTCAATGCCGAGATGAGGACGCACAAGGAGCGTCGCAACGAGTACCAGGCCAAGGGGCGGGCCCTGATAGACCGGAAGAAGGCGGTCTCACGCAGGGTGGACGGTGACCTGGGCTCCTCCATCGAGGGCCTCAAGCTCGACATAGGAGAGCTGGAACTGCGTCACCAGACCAACCCCAGCACCATCGAGGAGGAGCGGGACCTCCTGGACCGCATCCGGGCGAAGCAGGTTCTGCTACAGGAGCTGGAGAGCCGCACCCCCGAGCAGGAGGACCTGACCCTCGAGGCGGAGGGTATCGACGGCATGATCGACGAGGCCTTCAAGAAGGCCGACGAGGAGCACAAGGAGGTGGTCAGCTACCACGACGAGGCCGAGAAGGTCCACCAGCGTGTCGTGACCCTCATCGAGGAGATCAACCACCTCAACGCCGAGGGCGACAAGAAGCACCACCAGATGCTCGAGGCCCGGGCCCTGGCCGACAGGTACCATCAGAAGGCCTCCACGATGCGTGAGAAGCTGATGTCCACCCGCAGGGAGGCCCGCGAGGAGCGGGAACGCCAGGCCAGGGAGGTGGAGGACATCAACAGGTCCGTCCGGGAGCGCTTCGACTCCGAGGAGGCCCAGAAGGAGGCGGAGGACGAGATCCTCAGCATCCTCGAGAAGAAGGGCAAGGTGGACCTGAGCCGGTGAGGGATATCGATGAAGGCTGTGATAATGGCAGGGGGCGAGGGCACCCGGCTCCGGCCCCTGACCCGGAGCACCCCCAAGCCCCTGGTGCCCGTGGTCAGACGCAGATGCATCGACTACAGCCTCGGCTCCCTGGCCAGGGCAGGCATCACCGAGATCATCGTCACCACCAGCTACAAGGCGGGGATGATAGTCGACGCCCTGGAGGCCACCGACGTGGGCGGCATCTCCATGCTCTTCTCCTTCGAGCGCCAGCCCCTGGGCACCGCGGGGGGCGTGGCCAAGACCTCGGCATACCTGGACGACACCTTCATCGTCATGTCCGCCGACGTGCTCGCCGACGTGGACCTGGCGGCCATGATGGACCTCCACCGGAGGAAGGGTGCCGACGCCACCATGGCCCTGACCACGGTCGAGAACGTGTCCGAGTACGGCGTGGTCGACCTGGACGACGACCAGCGGATCCAGCGCTTCCAGGAGAAGCCCAGCCCCGAGGAGGCCTTCTCCGACCTGATCAACGCGGGCATCTACGTGCTTGAGCCCCACGTGATGGAGCACGTGCCCGACGACACCAGGTTCGACTTCTCCAGGGACCTGTTCCCCATCCTCCTGGAGAACGACCAGCCGATGTACGGCCACACCCTGGACGGTCTCTGGATGGACATCGGGAGACCCAGCGACCTCATCCTGGCGAACCAGCGGGTGCTTTCCACCCTTCCCATCCCCATGACCCTCCACGCGATACCGGACGGGGTCAGGGGCGCCTGGACCTCCGCCGACGTCACCTACGGCGAGGGCGTGGTCGTCGAGGGCCCATCGATGCTCGAGAGCCGCGTGTCCCTGGGCGACGGCGCCAGGATCTATGGCTCCTTCCTCCACCCGGGCGTGAGCGTGGGTGCGGGAGCGGTGGTCGAGGACTCCCTGGTCCTCGAGGACTGCACCATCATGTCCCATGCCCATGTCAGAGGATGCATAATCGACCGGGACAGTACGATAGGTGAGGGTGCCAGCCTGACCCGCACCAACGTGGGTCGGGGCACGACGGTGGGCCCCAACAGCTTCCACGAGGATGCCATCCTGGGCGACGAGGAGTGACGCCGGTCCCGACGGCAAGCTTATTTCCCGGCTAACACTATGCCGCACCATCCCTGACGTGGCCTCGGTGTACCCATGGGCTTCCGATTGATGTTGGTCAACCACACGCCTCCCATCGCCAGCGGCGACGTGGACGCGGTCGCGGCCGCGCTGCTCCGGGACATAGGCCTCCTGCCAGGCGGCCTCGAGGTCACCTCCGGGAAGCCAAGGCGACGCAGGGGCAGGCCGCGCAAGGGCAGGGTGGACCTGTCGGGCGCGGCCGACCCGCCCAGACCTGGCGATGAGGTCCTATCATCGGTGCCCTACCGGATGACCGTCGACTGCTTCATGCGCCACCCTGCCAAGGGCTTCACCGTCGAGGAGCTGGAGGGCCTCCTGGGCGCCTCCCGCCCCACCGTCTACCGGCACCTCCTGCGACTTCGGGAGATGGACCTGCTGTCCATCATGGAGGACGAGAGCGGTTCGGGACCCAAGCGCATGTACTGCCTGAGGTTCGGGCGCCCCTCCAGGGCGTGGCGCTTCGTCGAGACCAACGCCGAGTGCGCCCTGGAGTCCCTCAGGGAGATGGTGGGGGTCGTCTGGGGCGAGTCCCGGCCGAGGAGGAAGGGCGACGGAGGGAACGCGGGCCTGGTGCTGGACCGGACCAGCTCCCACATCTCCTTCCGCCTTGGCCTGAGCGAGCTCATCCCGCTGGACCCCGCCGGCGATCCGGAGGACCACCTGGTGCGGTACCTCGAGGCGGTGGGCTACATAACACCCTGGAGCAAGGGTGGCGACACCAAGTCCACGAAGGAGTGCCTGGCATACAAGCTGTTCAAGGACTGTCTGCTGGACCGGCCAGACCGCAGCTGGACGATGCGGGAGCTGATGGCGGTGCTGCACACCTCCAAGCCGACCCTGTACAGGCACCTGAAGAAGCTGGAGAGCCTGGACCTGATGGAGCGGGGGCTCAGGGGCGAGTCGCCCAGGTCGTCCAAGGCCTTCCGCCTGAGGTACGGGGACCTCTCCAAGGCATGGAACTTCACCGAGGAGCACGCGAAGCAATCCCTCAGGGCCTACCGGTCGACGGTGGAGCACCTGGAGGCGCTGCTCGAGGAGGCACGTTAAGTCGATCAAGACCAAGGAGGCGAATGTGTGGCCAAGGAAGACCTGCTGAAGCTGACGCCCGGTTCCCGGTACAGGATCACGTCGATGATGACCCGTGACGAGCCCCTCACCACCGAGGGGATCTTCAAGGGCTACACGATGGTGGGCAACATCGACGCGCTGCTCATCGACATCTCGCCCCCGCCCAAGGGGAAGGCCAAGCCCAAGGGGAAGGCCAAAGGGAAGGCCGAGGAGGAGCTGCGCCTCATCCCGGCCCAGATGGTGATCGTCATCGACGTCCTCGACCAGGCCGAGGAGAAGCAGGAGAAGGACCAGCCCCCCACCTCCCGGTACTACTACTGACGGTGGTGAACCGACGCAGGCACCCCAGATAACCAAGGACGAGGCAACGATACTCCAAGAGGCATCCACCCGTTACCCGGTCACCGTCGAGGAGCTGAGGAGGGAGCTCCGGATGCGCCCTACCGCCTTCGACATGGCCCTCCGCGGCCTGGTACGCAAGGGGCTGGTGGTCCTCGAGCCCCTGGAGGACTGCACGTTCATCCGCCCGATGGCCTCGGTGGGACCCGGTCCTCCCCCGCTACCCATGGACGAGAACGACCCCGCATTCATGTGACGTTGCAGGGATGCCGGCAAAGCCTTATCTAGGTGCACTCGATTCTGCTGCCGACGGGAGGTCCAGTTGCGAATGGACTAGCCCGTCAGATGATGAGGTGAGACCTTGGAATGGACCTACTGGGCCCTCGGCCCCATCGCGGGCGCGATCGCGCTGGTCATAGTCGTCGTCCTGGTGCTCCAGCTGCGGAAGGAGAGCTCCGGGAACGAGACCATGCAGAAGATATCTCGCATGATCCAAGAGGGCGCCATCGCCTTCCTTACCCGCGAGTACAGGACGCTTGTCATATTCATAATCATTGTCGCCGCGGTCCTGGCCATCGCCGGTTTCGCCGTCGATGATATGACTCCCTACATGTCGGTGGCCTTCGTTGCCGGCGCGATATGCTCTGCGTCGTCGGGCTACATCGGCATGAGGGTGGCAACCTCGGCGAACGCCAAGACCGCCGAGGGCGCAAGGCAGAGCCTGAACAAGGGTCTGACCGTCGCCTTCAAGGCGGGCTCGGTCATGGGCTTCACCGTGGTGGGACTGGGCCTGCTGGGCGTGTCCATAGTGTTCGCGGTGTTCTACGCCATCGTCGATGTCTCCTGGGATGAGCTGGTCCTCATCCTGTTCAGCTTCGGGTTCGGGGCCAGCTCCATCGCCCTCTTCGCCCGTGTGGGCGGTGGCATCTACACCAAGTCCGCCGACGTGGGTGCCGACCTGGTGGGCAAGGTCGAGGCTGGCATCCCCGAGGACGACCCCAGGAACCCCGCGGTCATCGCCGACAACGTGGGTGACAACGTGGGTGACATCGCAGGCATGGGCGCCGACCTGTTCGAGTCGTACGTGGACTCCATCATCGCGGCGATCGCCCTATCCGTCGTCTTCGTCACCTGGGCCTTCGGACCCGAAGAGGAATTCGCCGGTTACTGGGACAAGGTGGACATCTACATCGTCCTGCCCATCGTCATCGCAGGAGGTGGCATCCTAGCCTCGATAATTGGTACGCTGTTCGTGAGGACCAGCGGGGACAAGCCCGACCAGGCGGTCCTCCTGGCTGCCCTGCGCAGGGGCGTCTACATTGCAGCCGTCCTGGTGGTGTTGGTGAGCATAGCCCTCGTGTTCTTGACCACCGGGATGGAGGACGGGATCGCGGGACACGATGCCTACATCGTCTACGCCCTCATCACCGGACTTGTCGTGGGCATACTCATCGCCGCCACCACCGAGTACTACACCTCGGACCACTACAAACCCACCAAGGAGGTGGCCAAATCCGCCGAGACGGGTGCCGCCACCGTCATCATCTCCGGGCTGTCGTGGAGCATGCTCTCCACCTTCTTCCCCATCATATTCGTCTCCGTGGGCATCATCGTGGCCAACTACTTCGCGGGCCTGTACGGCATCGCCATCGCCGCCGTCGGGATGCTTTCCACCCTGGGCATAACCCTGTCCACCGACGCGTACGGTCCGGTGGCGGACAACGCCGGCGGCATCGCGGAGATGGCCCACATGGACCCCGAGGTCCGGGAGCGGACCGACGCCCTGGACTCCCTGGGCAACACCACCGCCGCCACCGGCAAGGGCTTCGCCATCGGCTCGGCGGCCCTCACCGCCCTGGCCCTGGTCGCCGTGTACAACACCACCGCGGGCATCGATGGGGTGGACATCGCCAAGGCCGAGGTCATGGCCGGCCTCTTCATCGGGGCCATGCTTCCATTCCTCTTCTGCTCCCTCACCCTGGGCGCCGTGGGACGCGCCGCCTTCGCCATCGTCGAGGAGGTGCGGAGGCAGTTCCGCGAGATCCCGGGACTGATGGAGGGCGAGGCCGAGCCCGACCCCAAGCGGGTCATCGACATCGCCACGACCACCGCCCTCAAGGAGATGGTGATACCCGGCATCATCGTGATAGCCGCGCCCATCATCGTCGGCGTCTTCATGGGCAAGGAGGCCCTGGGCGCCCTCCTGGCGGGCTCGCTGGCCAGCGGCTTCCTGCTGGCGGTGATGATGGCCAACGCGGGGGGTTCCTGGGACAACGCAAAGAAGTGGATCGAGAAGGGCAACCTGGGCGGCAAGGGCTCCGACGAGCACAAGGCCGCCGTAGTGGGTGACACCGTGGGAGACCCCTTCAAGGACACGTCTGGCCCCTCCCTCAACATCCTCATCAAGCTGATGACCATCGTGGCCCTGGTCTTCGTACCGCTGTTCCCTGGATAGGACCGCAGGGACGCCTTCGCCGACCTACGCAACAGCGTAGCCAATGGATTTATAATCCCCTCGGCCCATTGAATCGGACGAGGGTGGTTCATGGGTAGCATCAATCCATTGATGTTCATCGTCCAGTGGTTCGTTCTAGGGCTCGGTATCCTCATCATCATGCTCGGATTCAGCACAACCCTGCTGAGCGGGGAGGGCCAGACCCTATGGGTCCAAAGCCCAGAGGGCCTGAGCATGCCAGAGGAGGGGTACGTCACACCGGTGTACGACAAGATGACCCGCGTGACGGTCACCGTGGAGGCCGATGACGAGGTGGAGGTCCACCTCTACAGTGCCTCGTACCGTGGAGGCAAGCTGGTCAGGGACGCTGACAACAATACGGTGATGCGGGACGAGTGGCTCGTCGCGGGTGAGCGTTCCGAGCGCATCGGAAGGACCGTGGTGCTCAGCGATTACACCGCGGTCTCGAACTACTACGTGGTCAAGGTGGTCGACCCTGGAATGCCCGTCCCCTCGACCACGTCCTACGAGATCACCATCGAGGCCAGGACCACGGACCCCAACCTGATATCCATGGGTGTCGTCCTCATCGGGCTGTTCGTCATCATCACGATGTACGCCCACATGTTGTCAAGGGAGAGCAAGCGGGAGACCGAGGTCGAAAGACCCCCCTATACGTCGGGCCAGCCTCCCCAACACCTGGTCCCTCCTCCCACGGTATCGCGGCCTCCCCAGCCACCCCCCCAGCCACCCCCCCAGCCACCCCCCCAGCCACCCCCGCAGCCACCTCCCCAGCCCCCCATGGCCCAGCAACCACACTCCTTGGAGCAGGTCCCTTACGAGGAGGAAACGTCCAGCATCCAGTGGGGACCATCAACAAGATAGTAATATATATGTAGCGAAAGAGTGATAATCCCCATCCCGGAGGGTCATTTATGCAGAGGAAGGAACTAGTATCATTACTATTCAAGGTATTCTTGCTGGGCATGGCAATCCTCCTGATCATATTCGGTCTGTACCCCAAGCTGCTCAATGGGGAGAACCACGAGATGAACTTCATCAGCCCCGAAGGCAAGAGCATGCCCGAGGAGGGCTACGTGACGGAGATGATCAGCGGACTCAGTTATGTCACCGTCGAGGTGAACGCCCGTGGAGAGGACGTGGAGGTACACATGTACGTGTCCACATACCGAGGCCACACCGTGATCAAGGACGCGAACAACGAGAGCGTGCTCCGCGATGAATGGCTCGCCGCCGGGGAGAAGGACGAGCGCATCGGGAGGAACATCAAGCTCTCGGACATCACGGCGTACCCCGCCCACTACCGTGTCAAGGTGGTCGATCCAGAGACCTCCATCCCCTCCGAGGCCGATTACGAGATCATCATCAAGGCCTACACCGTGGACATGACCCTCATCATCGCCGGTCTCCTGTTCTATGCGATCTTCATCTTCCTTGGCATCTTCGAGTACCTCTCGTCGATAAACAGGACCCTCAAGTCCGGCGTGGCCATGGTCCCCGGGGAGGCTGCCGAGGCATCGGACCTGGAGGCTCTCCTCGAGCCCACCGCAGCGGTGCCAGCCGCGGCTGCCGTCGCAGCTGCCCCTATGGCGATGGCACCTGAGCCGGCCCCACCCGCGGCACCGGCCCCTACATCGTACGATGCCATGATGGCTCCAGAGCCTCTCGCACCGGCGCCAGCGCCCATGGTGGCGGCCCCGCCACCGGTCGTGCCGGAGGCCCCTGCGGCCTACACGCCACCGCCACCGCCCGAGGTGCCACCACCGCCGATGGTGCCCCCCGCGGCCCCGGCGTACCAGGTGCCTCCACCGGCAGCCCCCGCGCCCGCGGTGGCTCCCGTGGCTCCGCCGCCCGCGCCCGTGGCAGCAGCCCCCGTGGCCGCCCCTGCACCTGCAGCGGCCCCCGAACCCGTCTCAAAGGTGCGCTGCCCCGCGTGCAAGAACATCGTGCCGGTCTATACCAACGAGCGGCCCACGCCCATCGAGTGCCCCACGTGCGGCAAGAAGGGCATGATCCGCTGAGGTCAGCATCGACCGGCCCGGACCCCTTTCCAAGGCCCAGCCCTGGCTCTAGCCATCGACCCGCGACCTTATGAGGTCCAGGCGGGCCAGCATGTCCTCCACGTGGGTCCCCATCCAGTAGACCCGGTCGCATCGGGGACATGCCCAGAACTCATCGTGGAGCTCGAGGACACCGTCGGGTACCCGGTCCGCCACGACCTCCCGGGCCGCCGGGTCCACGGGCACGTTGCAGACCAGACATCTGCTGAGGGGCCTGCCCTCCATCAGGCCCGGGAACGACCTCAGGACCTGCAGGAGCTGCTCCTCCAGGTCGTCGGATCCCACGTACAGGCCTCGCGGGCCGCATCGCTGGGCAAGCAGGCGGTCCCGGGTCAGGACGATCCGTCCGGCCGACGCCACCTCGAAGAGCCCGTCGTCCTCCATGCCCTCGGCGTAGTCGCAGTCCGCTCCCGCCACCCTCAACCACTTGGCCAGGGTGCCCAGCATGTTGTCCGCCATCAGCGGCGGCCCGTCACCTGGTAGCGGATCCATACTCCCTCACCCAGTCTCTGCGCCGACAGCAGCTCCATCTTGACCACCTGGTCCAGGCTCTGGGCTCCGGGCCCGTCGGACGGGGTGGGCGAGCAGTCACCACCGATGACCATCGGACCCACGTAGCAACTGATCTCGTCCACGAGGCCGGAGGAGATGAAGCTCCAGATGGTCTCCCCGCCCCCCTCGACCATCAGCCTCTCGACGCCCAGGGTGAACAGGTATCCAACGAGACCAGCGATGTCGACCATGGGTCCCTGGCCGAAGGCCCTCGCCTCGGCCCGGTCGCCGAACCTCTCCCTCAGTTCCGCCTCGGTGCCCTCCACCGTGGCCAACAGGGTGTCCCCCGGGGTATCGAGGAGGCGGGCGTTGGCAGGGGTCCTGCCCGAGGCGTCCAGCACCACCTTCAGCAGCGGGGGCGGGTCCGGGACGCGCCTGGGGCTGACATGGAGCTTCGGGTCGTCGGCGACCACGGTGGCCACGCCGACCAGGATGGCATCGCACGATGCCCTCAGCCGGTGGACCCGCAGCATGTCCTCCTCGGACGAGATCTCCACCTTGGTGCGGTCGGGAAGCGCCAGCTTGCCGTCCGCCGACATGGCGAAGTTGACGCACACCCATGGTCGCGGGGCTGCCTCCTCCCTCCCTCGGGGGTCCATGGTCCCCCCACGGCCGTTTCCCCTCATAAGGATTGCGAGGCTGCCAGCTTGCACGGTCCAGGTGCTCCCGTTCCCAGGGTCAAGGGTTAGGTGGGAAATTAGATATAGGCACACTGGGATTCGCGCCCAGTCCCAGGGACCGGAGAGGTTTCAATGAGCGATATCCGCATCTTCGAGCTAAAGAAGACGAACCTGAGGGGAGCTACCGTCATCGACGGCTTCCCCAGCATCGGGCTGGTGAGCTCAATCGTGGCCAACTACCTGGTGAACGCCCTCGAGCTCGAGCAGATAGGGATCATGGACTCCAACTTCTTCCCCTCCATCTCCCTCATCCGGAACGCCCAACCCCTTAACACCGTGCGCATCTACGCATCGGAGCGGGTCCGTGGAACCGACGAGGAGGACGTGGACCAGATCGTCGTCTTCATCTCCGAGTTCCAGCCCCCACCGAACCTCATCAAGCCCATCTCCGCGGCCATCCTGGACTGGATCCAGGAGCAGAAGTGCAGCATGCTCCTATCCCCCGAGGGCCTGGTCATCGAGAGGGAGGAGGACGGCGAGCTGCCGTCCGAGGAC
>CBDUQW010000031.1:0-36171 GCA_965369625.1 uncultured Thermoplasmata archaeon
GGATAAAACTATCCCGACTCTATCCGACACTTGAGGATTGACAAGACACTAGTTCGAACACGGATTCAGAACAACGTTCAACCGTGCCAGACCGCTGCGTCCACCTGGTGGATGGCCTGCCTCTCGGACCGGGTCGCCATGCTCGCGGCGGCGTTGGGGCACACCTGGGCACAGACGCCGCATCCCCAGCATGCCGCCTCGTCGACCCGGGCCTTGCCGTCCCTTGGGTCGAGGTAACGGGCCTGGAAGGGGCACTGTGAGACGCAAAGGCCGCAGGCCGAGCAGGTCCTGAGGTTGACGGTGGATATCCCCACCCTGGCCGGGAGCGAGCCCCGCCTCATCACCGCGAGGACCCGGGCAGCTGCCGCGTGTGCCGAGGCCATGGACTCCTCGGCGATCTTGGGACCCGTCACCAGACCACAGCCGTAGACGCCGTCCCTGAAGCCGTCCACGGGCCTGAACTTGCCGTTCGGACTGGCCAGGAAACCGTGCTGGTCCACCTCGGTCCGGAGCATCTCGGCGAGCTGGCCCAGGGGACGGGGCACCATCCCGGTGGAGAGCACCACCGCGTCCGCATCAAGCATGATCTCCCCGTCGAGACCTGGGTCCTTGACCCTTACCACCAGCCCCTTCTTCCCTCCCTCGACGATGGGCTTGGCGTCCTCCTCGAACCTGATGAAACCAATGCCCTCATCGCGGGCCTGGGTGTAGAGCTGCTCCAACGTGCCGTAGGTGACCATGTCGCGGTTGAGGATGACGACCTGGGCGTCAGGGTCGGTGGCAATGATGCGACGCGCGTTGTGGATGGCGCGCGAGCAGCAAACGCGGCTGCAGTAGGGCAGGCCCCCCTCCTCGCGGGAGCCCGCGCACTGTATCATCACGGTCCTCTTCGGTACCTCGCCCCTCCTCATCATGTCCTCGAGGCCGAACTGGTCCACCACACCGTCGATGTCCCGGAGACCGAACTCCTTGGGCAGGTTCCGGGCGCCTCCCGTGGCGACGACGATGGCCGCGTAGCCGTGGACCGTCTCCTCCTTCGTCTTCCTGGCCTGCAGATGCACCCTGAAGGATCCCACCGCGCCGTACACCGCCACGGGCTCGGTGTTGAACTTGACGTCAACGTTGGGCTCCGCCTCGACCCTGGTGTGCAGGTCCTTGAGAAGATGCTTGGCCTCGGCGCCTCGGGCCGTCAGGGGGATGTCGAGGACGTTCCCCCCCAGCTTGTCCCGCTTCTCCACGAGGTCCACGCCGTGTCCGAGGGCGGCGATGTCGAGGGCGGCGACGATGCCCGCCACCCCGCCTCCGATGACGAGGGCCCGTGCTGGCTGGGCGATGGGAACGCTGGTTGCCGCACGGGGGACCGCGGTCCGCAGCCTCTCGGAGGACATGGCGACCAGGGACTGGGCCTTCCGGGTGGCGCCCTCGCCATCCGGGTTGACCCAGGCCAGCCACTCACGCATGTCGATGAACTCCACCAGGTCCCTCTGCACGCCCGCCTCGGCCGCCACCTCGAGGGCCTTTCTCCTCCACTGGTAGTCGGGGCAGGCGGCGATGACCAGACGGTTCGCCCCCGTCCCCTCGAGGGCCTCACCGATGCCCCTGCTGCCATGCTTGCAGACCAGGTCGACCTCCTTGGTTGCGACCACCCTGGGAAGGGTGCCTGCGTACGCGAGCAGTGCATCGACGTCCACAGTCTTCTCCAATTCCCCATGGCAACGACACACGAGGACGGCGGTGGCGGGCTCGAGCCCCTTGGCCGGGCATGCATCCGGTTCGCGATCGACGACGTCTTCGGAGACGGAGCACTCCTCCCTCGATGCCGACACGGCCTCCATGGCGGCGGATGCAGCCTCGATGACGGTGTCGGGGATGTCCTTGGGTCCTCCAGCGGAACCCGCCACGAAGATGCCCTCGCGGCTGGTCTCGGTGGCGGTCCCCGGGGTCCTGGCGATGAAACCGTGCTCGTCCAGCTCCACCCCCGCGGCGTCGGCCAGGGTCTCGATGTCCTCGGTGGGGACCTGGGCCATCTGGAGGACGACGGCGTCGAAGGGTTCAGACCTCACGCCCTCCTCCTCGTCGGCGTAAACCACGAGGAGCTCGCCCCCGGTGCCGATCTCCACCGACGAGGGTCTTGCCCGGACGGTCCTGACGCCCTGCTCAAGGGCCCTCCTGTAGTACCCGTGACCGTCCCTGGCCTGGTCCCTCATGTCCATGTAGAACAGGGTGACCTCGGCCTCCGGGTCCCTCTCCTTCACCATCAGGGCCTCCTTGACGGCGATGAGGCAGCAGGCGGAGCTGCAGTAGTCGCGCTCTTTGTCGCGGCTCCCTATGCAATGCAGGATGGCGACCCTCTTCATCGGCCGGCCGTCAGCCCGCGTCCTCACATCCATGCTCCCGGCAAGATGCCTCTCGAACCCGGTGTTATCGTAGATGTCCGGATGCTTGCCGAACCTGTACTGGGGAAGGAGGTCGGGATCGAGGCCGTGAAAGCCGGTGGTGATGATGGCCGCCTTGGCGTTGACGGTCCGGGTCCTGGTCTTGCCCTCCCTTTCGAAGCTGATGGCGCCGGTGGGACACTCCGGTTCGCACTTACCGCAGTGGGTGCAGGCATCCAGGTCGATGGCATAGGAAGACGGGACGGCCAGGGGGTGGCGGATGTATGCCGCCCTTCGAGCCTTGAGGTTCCCCTCGAACTCGTCGGTGGTCTCGGCTGGGCATACCTGGGCGCACCTGTCGCATGCGGTGCAGAGCTCGGGGTCGATGATGGGGGTCCCCTGGGTCAGGGTCACGGTGAAGTGGCCCCGCTCTCCGGCGATACGGTCCAGGCTAGCACCGGTCGCCAGCTCTATTCCCGGTTGGTCCAGCTGTCTCCTCAGGCAGCGCTCGGTGATGCTGTCGCCCGCGAAGAGGGGCAGCGTCTTGCACCAGGAGCAGTCGTCGGTGGGGTACCAGCTCTCGTGCTGGTCCAGGGCGCCTCCCGCGTGATGCTCGCGTTCCACCAGGAGGACCTCGAGCCCCAGCTGGGCGATGTCCTGTGCGGCCTTGTAGCCGGCGAGGCCCGCGCCTATCACGACGACGTCCTTCTCCTCTGCCGGCCCCTCGTCGGTCATGTCGGGTCCTCCCTACATCTTGATATCCAACATGTGCTCGAGCATCTGCTCGGGACGATACTCGGGAAGGATGATGGGAGCGTGCCTCTCGGTCTCGACCTTGGACCTCTTCAGCTCCTCCTCGTACGCCTCCAGGTGCTCTAGGGTCGGCTTACCGGGCTTGGCCTTCTTGGAGTAGGCCACCGCGTTGGTACCGGCCCGCCGTCCGAAGACGTTCACGTCGAGGAGGGAGTTGCCCATCAACCTGTTCGTACCGTGGATGCCGCCCGCCACCTCGCCTGCGGCGAAGAGCCCTGGAATCGAAGTGGCGGCGTTGGCATCGATGTCGATGCCCCCGTTCTGGTAGTGAAGGGTGGGATAGATGAGCACGGGCTCCTTCGTGATGTCGATGTCGAAGCGCCGGTACTGCCGGACCATGGCGGGCAACTCCCTCTCGATGGTGCCCGGGCCATGGATGAGGTCGATGATGGGCGAGTCGAGCCACACGCCCCACTTGCCGGTGGGGGTGCAGATGCCCTTGCCCTCCTTATCCACCTCCTTGATGATCTTCGAGCTCTCGATGTCCCGGGGCTCGAGGGGGTAGGTGAACTGCTCGCCGTCGATGTTGAGCACCTGGGCTCCCAGGCCCCGTACCTTCTCGGTGACCAGGAGGCCCACGATCTGCTCGGGGAACACCGCCCCGGTGGGATGGTACTGGACCGATCCCATGAACACCCACTTGACCCCGGCGTGGTAGGCCATGACGATACCGTCGGCGGTGGCACCGTAGTGGTTCGTGGTCTCGAAGCCCTGGATGTGGAGACGACCGAAGCCTCCGGTGGCTATGATGGTGGCCTTGGCCCGGACGATCTTGTACTCGTGGGTCTCGGTGTTCATCATCACCGCGCCCACGCAGGACCCCTTGTCGTCCAGGATGAGCTCGACGGCGGACAGGAACTCCACCACCTCGATGTCGGGACGGTTCTGGACCTCGTCACGGAGGGTCTTCATGATCTCCCCCCCGGAGTAGTCCTTGGCGGAGTGCATCCGCTTCCTGGAGGTCCCGCCGCCGTGGATGGTGTACATCGTGCCGTCGGGGTGCTTGTCGTACATCACACCCAGTTCCTCGTGCCATCTGAGGACCATGGGCGCGTCGCGCACCAGGGCCTCCACCAGCTCGGGCTTGTTGGTGAAGTGGCCTCCTCCGATGACGTCCAGGTAGTGGATGGCGGGGGAGTCCTGGGGCTTGGACGCCGCCTGGATGCCTCCCTGGGCCATCATGGTGTTTGCGTCACCGAGACGGAGCTTGGTGGCGAGTAGGGTCCTGACGCCCCCCTCCTGGGCCATCAGGGCGGCGGCGCAGCCTGCCCCGCCTCCCCCAATGATGAGCACGTCCACGTCCCAGTCCACCCTGTCGAGGTCTACGTCGCCGGGCGCGATGGCGGGGTGGGCCTCGAGGACGTCGACGAACTCGTGGTTCGCCGGGTCGCCCTTGTTGGGGCCCACCCTGATCTTCCGCTTCTGCTCCTCCTTGAAGTCGGGGTGATGGTTGTGTAGCACCTCCTTGGCCTGCTCCATGGTCAACCGGGGGTACTGCACGCCCACCCGCTTGGGACGGGAGGCGTTCACTTTGTCGATGCTTTCCCGCATGTAATCAGGATATCCCATTCCTTTCCACCCCCTACTCTATATCCCTCTCCTTGTAGAGGGCCTTCAGTTCCTCCGTGCTCATCTTCTTGAGGTCCGCCAGTTCCTTGTCGAACTCCCCGTCGAGGATCTGCTGGACCCGCTGCTCCAGGTCTGCCGCCCTGGCGGCTATCTGGGCCGCGTAGAGACGCCTCACCAGGATGCCTATCAGGTGCTGGGGCATCTCGGCGTGGCACCGGGCTGCGCACAGGCCGCACATGATGCAGTCGAAGCTGGTGTGGGCCGCCCGCTCGATGTCACCCCGGAGGGCCTCGTTGACGTAGTCCATGACGTTGATCTCCTGGGGACAGACCTTGGTGCAGCTGTTGCAGCTGACGCAGCGCGCCAGCTCAGGGTAGTACCTCAGGATCGAGCTGGCGGTGGGTTCCAGCTCGCGGATGTCGTACACCGCCTTCTCGGCGGGGAAGAACGGTATCTGAGCCAGGGACATCCCGTCCTCCACCATGGTCTGGCAGGCCAGGCCCGAGTAGAGCTTGTAGTCGCCCCTGCGCCGGAACACCGTGCCGCAGGCCCCGCAGAAGCCCTCGCGACAGCCCACGCCCCGGACCAGCTTGTAGCCGGAGTACTCCATCGCCTTCATTATCGTCAGCGAGCCGGGGACGACGTAGGACTTGCCCATGATGAACACCTCGACCATCCCTTCTGTGACGCACACCTGCGATTCCATCAGGGGGGGCTCGTCGACGGTCTCCAACCTTTCATTCTTGGCCATCCATGTCACCTCCTACCTCGGCTCCAGCTCGTCCTCCAGGTATGTCGCCTGGGGAAGGGGGTCGTCCTTGGACGCCCCCGCCTTGTAGTCGAACAGCGGTTGCACCTGGGAGCCCACGTACTTGAAGGCGCGCCCCACGTTGATACCCACGGGGCAGGCCTGGGTGCACATGCCGCAGCCGACGCAGGTCGCCACCATGTGACCCATGCGGCCCAGGTGGAACATCGTCCTGTCGGTGGGCATGTCCAGGGAGCCCCTGTTGCGGGCCCACAGCATCATCTTGTCCCCCTCGTAGCGGAAGGTCTGGGACTCGAAGAAGCACTCGTTGCAGTAGCAGACGGGGCACTGCTCCATGCAGTTGTGGCACACGATGCAGGTCTCGAAGTGCCTGGCAAAGCCCTCGGGTCCCCTGAGGTGCTCGTCGATCTCCTTGCGGACCAGCCGGGTGGCCTCCTCGCGGCCCTCGATGATGGCCTCGATGGCCTTCTCCCGCTGGTCCAGGGCCTTCTTCGGAGCGTCGTCCAGGCCACCCAGGAGGGTCTCGTCCTCCGATACGACGATGACCATCTCGCCGTCCTGGCCGAAGGTGCCCAGGAGCATGTCATGGTCCCCGACGCGGGTCCAGTCACAGGTGAGGCACGCCTCGCGAAGGAGGGTGATGTCCTTGCCCGCCTCCTGCAGCGGGTCCTTGCCCGCGTCCACCAGCTCGATGTGGTCCTGCACCGAGATGGTGCCCGGGCAGTCCACGCCGATGACGATCACGTCATCCAGTCGGACCTGCAGGAGCTTGTGCAGCTCGATGGCGGCCGCTATCTCGCAGGGCCTCAGCACCACACCGATGCGGCCCGTGGGGGCCTGGAGCTTGGTCAGGCGCGACACGGCCGTCCCGCCACTTACAGGCATCACGGGTGCGAAGGGGTCGGCGTCCGACAGGGCCTCCGGGTCGGTCACCAGCGCGTGGACGTAGGAACGGCCCTTGCCCGTCGAGACAGGGATGATGAGGCCGTCCAGATGACCGTCCGCCAGCAACCCCCTGAGGTGGTCCGTTGCGGCCTCGGACGGTGACTGGTCCTTGCCCACCTTTATCGTCCTCTCGGCAGCCATGACATCACAGCTCCTTGAGGGGGCTTGGCCCCAACCTCTTGATGTCCTCGGTGAACTCGGTCACCACCTGGGCGAACTTAGCGCCCTCGGAGGCCGATATCCACTCGAAGCGGAAGCGTTCCGGTTCCAGGTCCAGGGCCTTGAGGATCCCCATGACCCCCGTGAGGCGCCGTCGGGCCCGGTAGTTGCCCGTGACGTAATGGCAATCGCCGGGATGGCAACCTCCCACCATGACCCCGTCGGCACCCTCCAGGAGGGCGCGGAGCACGAAGGAGGTGTCCACCGAGCCCGAGCACATCACCCTGATGGGTCGCACGTTGGGGGGGTACTGCATGCGGGAGGTGCCCGCCAGGTCGCCCGCGGCGGCCGTGCACCAGTTGCAGAAGAACCCCACGATGACGGGCTCGAAGTCGCCAGGGTCGGCCGTTCCGCCCTTTCCACCCTTTTCTGTCTCGGTCACTGAACCACCTGTCCATTGGTGAAGGTCGTGATCATGTCGAACACCTGCTTCTTGCCGTAGTTGGTCAAGGAGGCCGCTCCCGATGGACAGTGGGCGGCGCATCCGCCGCAGCCCTCGCACAGTCCCTCGTTGACCTCCGCCTTCCCCGTGACGGGGTCGACGGCTATGGCGCCGTAGGCGCAGAACGTCTCGCAGTACCCGCATCCGACGCAGAGGTCCTGGTCGACGCAGGCGATGATAGGTACCCTCTCCAGGAAGTCCTTGGAGAGCAGCGCTATGGCCTTGGCGGCGGCTCCCGACGCCTGGGCCACGGTGTCGGATATGTCCTTCACGAACTGTGCCGCGCCCGCGATGTAAATACCAGCGGTGAGGGTCTCCAGGGGCTGGAGCTTGAGGTGGGCCTCCTTGAGCCACCCGTGCTCGTCGGTGGTGATGCGCAGCTTCGAGGCCAGGTCCTTCACCCCCGACGCCGCCGTGGCGGCGGTGGCGAGGACCACCATGTCCACCTTGAGCTCGATCCACTTGCCAGTAAGGGTGTCCGTGCCCCAGACGACCACCCGGCCGTCCTGCTCGAACACCTTGGAGACCTTGCCCCTGATGTAGAGGACCTCCTCCTCCTCCATCGCCCGCTGGATGAACTCCTCGTAGCCCTTGCCGTCGGACCTGATGTCTATGTAGAACACGTACGCCTGTCCGTCGTGGACCGCGTGCTTGTACAGCATCGCCTGCTTCCCGGTGTACATGCAGCATACCTTGGAGCAGTAGGGCTTGTAGTTGGCCGGGTCCCGAGACCCTATGCACTGGAGGAAGGCGATCTCTTTGGGCTCCTCCCCGTCCGAGGGCCGGAGCACCTTGCCCAGGGTCGGACCCGAGGGGGCCAGCAACCGCTCGAACTGCAGGCCGGTCACCACGTCGGGTATCTTTCCCAGACCGTACTCGCCGAAGTGCTCCACGGGGAGCACCTCCATGCCGGTGGCGACGATGATGGCCCCCACCTCCAGCTCCTCGATCTCCGTGTTGTCCTCGTAGTGGATGGCCTCGGCGGGGCACTTCTTCGCGCATATGCCGCACTTGCCCTTGGTCAGCCAGAGGCAGTTGTCCTCGTCGATGACGGCACGGTTCGGCACCGCCTGGGGGAAGGGAATGTAGGCGGCGGTGCGGTTGGCCATGCCGTGGTCGTACTCCGAGGGTATCTTCTTGGTGGGGCACACCGTCATGCAGACGCCGCAGCCGGTGCACTTGGACCAGTCGATGTACGTGGCCTTGTGGCGGACCTTGGCCTGGAAGTTGCCCACGAACCCCGAGACCTCCTCGATCTCCGAGTAGGCGTGGATGCGGATGTTGGGGTGCTTCCCGGCCTGGGTCATCTTGGGGGTCAGGATGCACTGGGGGCAGTCCAGGGTCGGGAAGGTCTCCGAGAGGGAGGCCATCACGCCACCGATGGAGGAGGAACGCTCCACCAGGTGTACCTGCAGGCCGGCATCGGCACAGTCCAGGGCCGCCTGGATGCCGGCGATACCGCCACCGATGACCAGGACGCTGTGGGTCACGGGGACCTTGATGGTGTGCAGCTCCACGTTCTGCTTGACCTTCTCCACCTGGGCCATGACGATCTCGATGGCCTTCTCCGTGGCCCGCTCCGGCTCCTTCATGTGGGGCCACGAGACCGCCTCGCGGATGTTCGCCACCTCCACCAGGTAGGGGTTGAGGCCCACGACGGACGCGGCGTTCCTGAAGGTGAGCTCGTGGAGGGTGGGGGAGCAGTTGGCCATGACCAGACCCTCGAGGCCCAGCTCCTGTATCCTTCCCTGGACGAGGAGCTGGCCGGGGTCCGAGCACATGAATATGTAGTCCTCGGCGTGGGCCACGTCGGGATGCTTTGAGACCTCCTCTACCACCTTCTTGACATCGACGGTGCCAGCGATGTTCAGGCCGCAGTGACAGACGAAGACGCCGATCCGGGCCATCTAGCCACCTCCCTCCTCCTCGATGGAGAGGACCTTCTCCTCCAGGACGGGCCTCGGGTCCACCTTGGCCGACTCCAGTCCCCACTCCTCCTCGGGAAGGTCGAAGGCGATGGCCGCCAGGGAGGTGAAGTACAGCACAGGGATGCCGGTGAACCGGGGCGCGATGGACGAGATGGCCTCCTGCCGGTCGTCCAGATTGAACTCGCAGAGGGGGCAGGATGTGACCACCAGATCGGCCCCCCGGTTGATCGCATCGGAGAGGATGCGGTGGCACTTCTCCGCCACCAGCTCGGGTCGGTTGACGGTCTCGTAGGAACCGCAGCACTCCACCTTGAAGGGCGAGTCCACCACCTCGGCCCCCAGCGCCTCCAGGAGGTCGTGCATCACCCGGGGCTCCTCCCGGTCGTCGATGCCGATCTCGGTGGGTCGGACCAGGGTGCAACCGTAGTAGGGAGCCACCTTGAGGCCCTCGAGGGGGCGCTTGACCCGGGCCTTGACGGCGTCGAACCCGATGTCGTCGCGCAGCATCTCCAGCAGGTGCATGACCCGGACACCGCCCTCGTAGTCCACCTCGTCGTAGAGGAAGTCGTTCAGCTTCTGAAGCTTCTCCTCGTCCTCTTGGAACATCATCGCGGACAGCTTGAGGGTGCTGTAGCACATGCTGCATATGGTGACCACGCGGTCCGAGCCCTCCTCCTGGACCCGGATGAGGTTGCGGGCGGGCCCCAGCTGGTGGATGAGGTCGTCGGTGGTCAGGGAGTAGACGGTGCCGCAGCAGGTCCATCGGTCCCACTCGCGCAACTCGATGCCCAGCTCCCTCATAATCGCCTTGGCGGAGACCTCGAAGGGCAGGGCGTCCGCCTTGCAGGTGCAACCGGGAAAGTACGGTACGGTCTCCATCTATGAACACCACCTGCTCACTGGGAATACTTCCTTGCGCACGAGATGAGGGCGATCGGCGGGAGGGCGGCCCGCTGCTCAGGGGTCAGGTCCCTGATGTTCACGTGGTCCCCGTAGTCGGCCTTCCGGAGGTTGACCTGCCTCACTGCCTCCATGATCCTGGCGACGCTCACCCCCTTGGGGCAGCGCACGTAGCACGTGTGGCACGAGGCGCACACCCAGGGGCTCTCGGCGGCCAGCACCTCGTCCTCCTGGCCCAGCTGGACGAGGCGGATGACCTGGTTGGGGAGCACGTCCATCTCCGCCGACACGGGGCACCCCGAGGAGCATTCGCCGCACTGGTTGCACTGGAGGACGTTCTCTCCCGACAGCTCCTCTATCAGATGGACGAAGTCGCCTTGGACAACTTCCCTCGATATCTCGACACGCAGGGGTCCACCTCCGGACGGGCGGGGGTATCGGCATTGCCTGATAAGAGGCTTGCGACCCCCACCTGGCCAAATGACCCCAAAGGGTAAACCGGTGTTCGAGTCGATATTGTGATTAGAGGCTCCATCCTAACCGCGGCGCCGTACCGTGTTGATGGTGAAGGCCCGGACCTCAAGTCCAACGTTCATCAGGTCCTGGCGAGCTATGGTCTGGATCTTCGTGGCCACTGCATCACGGGGACCGTTGTCAGAAGCCAATCCAAGTCCCCCATTATTCTTGATGGCATTGTTGGATAAATAGGGTTTCGAACGATAGGAGGGCTTGTGTCCTGGTAGGAGCCTACTCCGGCCCTGTTCCCTTGCCTTTCAATGGCTCGATGAATATGAGCTTGGTGCGGGCGAGGGCGCCCGTGACGCCGAACTGCAGGAGGATGCCGCCGAAGATGACCCATAACCCGGCCTTCTCGCCCAGGGCCTGGGACGCGCCCTGTTGCAGCTCATCGAGGTCCGCCTCGATGCCTGTGATGAAGGCGTAGGAGTACCAAAGGGGCCCGATTATGAGGAGAAGGACGGCTATCTGCCCGACGATGATGGGCAGGAAGGGCCCGATCTTGCCCAACTTGTCCTCCAGTTTCCCCTCGGAGGACACCTTGACCATGGGGATGAAGATGATGGTCAGGACCAGGGCTACGATCATGAGGATTGTCATGTTCGCCGCAACGGCCCCAGCGCGCGAGTTCTCAAGTCCGATGAACTCGTCGTATGTCATGTCCTTGCTCACGGTCTCGTTCACGGACCCGTTGTACTTGAACTCGGTCTCGTTGTGCACGCCACGCATCCCATAGCCGTAGACCGATATGATGACCTCGTCCGTCTGGCGGAACTCCTCGATCCGTTCCTCGGAGTACCAGTTGTACGACATCAGTCCATATGCCGTTAAGAGGATGGCCACCACGGCCAGGACTATGGCACGGAGGGACTTTCCCCTCAAGGCGATTCTCCCTCCTTGGGTGTCACGTCCGCGGGGGCGTTCCCGGGTCCCGAGGTCGTTTCGTACCCCTCGCAGGACTCGTCGTCCTCCAGCGGCTCCGGCTCGGGCAGGTCTCCACGGTGTGCGAGTATGCATGCCACCTCGTGGTTCTTGCCGAAATCCTTCAGCTCGGGAGTGGTCTCGCGGCACTCGTCAATGGCGAAGATGCATCGGGTGTTGAACACGCAGCCCTTTGGTCTGTGGATGGGTGATGGGATGTCTCCCCTGATGGGGAGGTCGGGGCGCTCACGGGTGGGGTCCGCGATGGGGACCGCCTTGATGAGGGCCCTCGTGTAGGGGTGGAAGGGGTTCTTGACGATGGTCTCGGTGTCCGCCAGTTCCATCACCTTGCCCAGGTACATGATGGCGATGCGGTCCGACATGTACCTGGCCACGGATATGTCGTGGGTGATGAGCTGGAACGCCATGCCGTACTGGTCCCGGAGGCGCAGCATCAGGTTCATGACACCCGCGCGTATGGACACGTCCAGCATCGAGACGGGCTCGTCCGCGACGATGAAGGTGGGTTCCATGACCAGGGCGCGGGCGATGGAGACCCGCTGTCGCTCACCTCCCGACAGCTCGTGGGGGAATCGCTCGATGTACTCGTCGATGGGGCGGAGCCCCGCGTCCCTGAGGGCCTTGGCGATCTTCTCGTTCATTACCCTCGGCTGGTTCCTATAGCCGTAGTTGATGAGGGGCTCGGCCACCGTCTGGGAGACCGTCATACGGGGGTTGAGGGAAGCATAGGGGTCTTGGAAGATCATCTGGGCCTTTCTGCGGAACTGCTTCACCTGCTTGGGTTTGAGAACGGCGATATCGGTCCCCTCGAACAGGATGTGGCCCGCTGTCGGGTTCTCCAATCGCAGGATTAGGCGGCCCACGGTGGTCTTGCCGCAACCGGTCTCGCCCACGAGGGCGATTATCTCGCCCCTGCGGATGTCCATGGAGATGTCGTCGATGGCCTTCACCTGGAGCTGTTCCTTGGCGAACATGCCCTTGAAGCCCATCTTGATGTCGAAGTACTTCTTGAGGTTGCGGATCTCGATGACGTTGTCACTTTCCATATCCTCGACGCGAGGTATCGCTGAACTTCCGCTGGGCTCACTTCCACTCATTTCCCTTGCTCTCCGTCTCTGCCTTGAAGCACCAGACCTTGTGGTCTGGACCGATCTCTGCGGCCTCGGGTGCCTCCTTCTTGCACTTGTCCTTGGCGTATTGACACCTGGGATGGAACCTGCATCCCTTGGGCGGGTTCACCAGTGGCGGTGGCGAACCTGGGATGCCCTTGAGCCGATGCCTCATCTCCTCCTTGCTCCCCAAGATGGTGGGGATGGAGCCGATGAGCCCCTGGGTGTAGGGGTGCTGGGCGTCGCAGAACAGGTCCGCGGTACGGGCCGTCTCCGCAATGCGGCCGGCGTACATCACCGCCATCCTGTTGGACATCTCCGCGACCCGGGAGATGTCATGGCTGATCAACATCATGGACTGGTCGTACTCGGCCTGGATGCGCTTGACCTCCTTGAGGATCTTGTACGAGGTGATGACGTCCAGGGCGGTGGTGGGCTCGTCGGCGATGATGAAGGCGGGTCTCAGTGCCAGCGCCATCGCGATCAGCGCCCGCTGCTTCATGCCACCCGAGTACTCATGGGGATAGTTGTCGATGCGGTCCTTGCCGATGTTGACGATTTCGTACAGCTTCTCTATGCGCCAGCGGGCGATCTCCCGCTCCTCCACGCGCATGCCACCGAACTTCTCCCGGAACTCGTCATCGACAAGGTCCATCAGGGCATCGGTGTGGGCCATTATGGCCTCCTCGATCTGGTCCCCGACCCTGTAGACGGGGTTGAGGGCGTCCATCGCCCCCTGGAATATGATGGAGATCTCGTTCCAACGGATCTTCCGGATCTCCTTGTTGAAGATGTCTATCGTGCCGTCATCGTTGACGAAGTCGAGGAGCTCGCGACCCTGGAACTTGATCGAACCGCCCTTGATGTAGGCATTCCTGGGAAGTAGCTGTGTGACGGCGTACGCGGTGGTGGTCTTGCCACAACCGCTCTCGCCCACCATGCCCAGGGTCTCGCCCTCGTCGATGTGGAAGGAGACGTGGTCCACTGCCTCGACCCATCCGTCCTGGATCTGGAAATGCATCACCAGGTCATTGACTTCCAGTAGGTGTCCCATGTCTATCTAGCCCTCAGTCTTGGATTGACCACCTCGTCGAAGGCCCGGCCTATCAGGTAGAAGGCCAGGGACAGCAGGGTGATCGAGATGCCAGGTGGCAAGAGCCACCAGGGCGCGGTCAGCGTGTTGCCAGATATATTGAGGAACTGGAGCATCATACCCCAGGTCATGGCGGTGGGGTCGCCCATCCCCAGGAAGGCCAGGATGGCCTCTGTGATGATGGCCCCTGATATCGTGAACACCATGTACAGGAACGTGAGAGGGAGCACATTGGGTCCCAGGTGGCGGAGGATGATGGAGCGGTTCGAGGCGCCAGACACTCGGGCGGCGTCGATGAAGCTCCGGTTCTTCAGCGACAGTGTCTGCGCCCGTATGACCCTGGCAACTCCCGCCCAGCTGAATATGGCGATGATCAGGATGATGTTGCCGATGGACGGTCCCAGCACCGCTGCCATGAGCAGGGCGACGACCAGGATGGGCAACGTCAGGAAGATGTCCGTAAGGCGCATGAGCAGGGTGTCGACCCAGCCGCCGTAATAACCGGCGATGAGACCCACTATGGTGCCCAGGCCCGCGGAGATGACCGCGGCCACCAGGCCCACCACCAGCTCGGTGCGGGTGGCCCACACCAGCTGGGTGAAGATGTCGCCCCCGAACACGTCGGTACCGAGGATGTACCTGTTGCCCGACGGGGCCACGCCCGGCGGTAGCGGAGCTGTGTATGTCCCCGAGACGGACTGCACCCAGACGTCGGCGTCCCTTGTCACCATCGAGTAGTAGTTGCCCTGGGTGGAGCCAACGTTGTTGACTATGTTGCCCACGTACGCAATGGTGGTCTCTGTGCCGGTGCCCACGGCCTGGAACGTGGCGTCCAGCTGCATCGTCTCCTTGAGGATGACGATCTGCTCGGCCTCCGTCATGAAGATGTAGTTGCGGCTGGAGGTGATGTAGTCGGGTCGGCCAACGATGGCAGCGCCCGTCATGTTGTACCAGGTCCGGTTGCCCCGGATGTTCAGGTTGTCCCGGTCGACGGAGGCGATGAAGCCCCGACCCTCCGACACACCGGTCACCACGTAGTCACCCCTGTAGGTGGGCCAGATGCCAATGGGCCTCGGTTCCCGAAGTTGGCTGGTGACGAGGGTGGCGGTCGTATTGACGGTCCCGTTGTGACGGAACATGTTGTAAAGGTGCTGGGAGTCGGTTGCGAGGGCGATCTTGTCCTTGCCCAGGGCCTCCGAGGGGTTCTCCGTGGCTATGGATATCGGCCTGTTCTTGATTGGCTCGACGGTCCCGCGGTCCCAGGGTTCACCGACCTCCTTGTAGGAGGTGAACCACATGGGCTTGCCGATGGCGACGTACCTCACTCGTCCACTGGACTTGTTGTAGTCCAGCTCGATGGCGCAGATGCCCTTGGTGGTGGGTACGATGATCATGCTCCCGTTCTCCTCCAGGGCGATGTTGAGGATGATCGGGTCCCCTATGATCTTTGTACCGTTGGTCTCGTTGAAGTCGTCCATGGTGACGACGTCGTAGAAACGCTTCTCATTCACCTCACCGTAGGCAGGGTTGGGGGGCACCCGGGCCAGCATCCCCAGGGTGGTCTCGTTGGAGAAGGCCTGGAGGAACTCGCCCTGGTTGTTCAATGGGCTCCATCGGTTCCAGACGTTGCTGTACCAGATGGGCTCGAAACCCAGGTCGACTGTGCCGCGGACGGACATGGACTCGAAGGTGAGCATGTACAGCTTGTCGTCCCCGAAGGCGGTGAACTCCTCCCTTAGGAAGGCGTTCGCGTAGAGGTAGGTGATGTTCTGAGGTATGACGTGGGTCTCGTTCGAGATTATCTGGAGACCCCGGCCCCCTTCGATGGCCTTGTCGTCCACGCCGAACTTCAGGGCGTGACCGCCGTCGGAGTACACGATGACGTACTCCAACCTCTCCTGTCCCGAGTAGCCAGCGGGTGGATACCAGAACTCCGAGGCCGGGTCGTCAAGGCCCAGAGAGGCGTTCGCCTCTATCTTCTCGTGGACGTTGTCCGCCAAGAACACGTCCTCCTGGGGTGCCAGGAAGTCCAGGTCGTAGGGGGCGATCAGGGGAGCGAAGACTGCCATGAACACGAAGCCGAACATGATACCGAGGCCGAGGAGGCCCGCCTTGCTCTGCTTGTACAGCTTCCACCCTCGCCGGAAGCTCCTCCGCCATCGATTGATGGTCCTTTTCCAGTTGGGGATGGTGAGGAGCTCTGTCTCCTCACCCAATGATTTCCCGGCGTCCCCGGGCTTCCCGGTCTTGTCATTCGGTCCGCTCATTCAACAACACGTATCCTCGGGTCGAGGAACCCGTACAGTATGTCAGCTAGAAGATTGCCGATGAGTACCATGAGGGCCAGGATGTACAGTGTGGCCGCTGCTGTAGGGAAGTCGAGGGAATTGAGGGAATCGATGTACAGCAATCCCACACCTGGGAAGCTGAACACCTGCTCCAGCACGACCGCCCCGCCCATGGCGAAGGCGAGGGATATGACGAAGGCCGTTGCAACGGGCAAGGTGGCGTTCCGGGCCGCGTGCTTGAACAGCACGCTCCTCTCCGGAATGCCCTTTGCCACGGCGGTCAGTATGTAGTTCTCACCGATGGTCTCCAGCATGCTGGTGCGCATGAGGAGGATTGTGCCGGCCAAGGACAGAAGCACCAGTGTTATCAACGGCAGGAAGGTGCGATGTACCACCGACCACCATCGATAGGGGTAGACCTGGGGCCATGCTGTCAGCGGAAACCATCCTAATTTAAAGGCGAAAACGAACAGAATGATGAGCCCGATCCAGAAGGAGGGCATGTTGTAGAACACCAGTGAGGTGACAACGGCGCTGCCATCGGCGACGCCCCCCCGCTTCCAGCCGATGTACGCGCCGACGAAGATGCCGACGACGTACGATATCACGACGGCCAGACCGAAGAGGAAAAGGGTCCTCGGTATCCGTTCGACCAAGAGGTCGTTGACCTTCACGCCTTGAGTATAGGATATCCCGAAGTCGAAGGTGAGCATGTTCTTCATGTACATGAGGTACCTTTCGAACGGCGACTTGTCGAACCCGAACAGCTTGATCATGTACTCCTTCTGGGAGGGTTTGATCAAGGGGTTTTGGGAGAGTAGATCTATCGGGGTCGCAGGTAGCATTTCGAACAGGATGAAGGTGATGGTAAGGATGATGAGGAGCGTGATGAACGTCTGGAAGATACGTCCAACGATGTACCTTACCAGGTTCCAGTTGACCATCCAGCGCTCCCCCGGGACTTACCACCTTATGCTTCTGCCTTCGAGATATGACCTAGGCTAACTACCTCCGGATTTAAGGCACTTTCTGTCCTAGGCCGGTCGTATTGAAAGGAAAAAAGAAGAGAGGAGGGGGGACATGGGCCCCCCCATCCTTCCTCCGGATCCCTCCGGACCTGCCTAGAACTCCTCCGCCTTTTCCTCTGGCATGGCCTCCGGTTCGGGCTCCGGTACGGGTTCCGGTTCGGGTTCCGGTTCTGGGGCGGGTGCCTCTCCACCTCCACGGGACATCATCACGACCACGAGGATGATCAGGATGACGATGATCACGATGACGATGTAGAGCCAGGTGTAGGACACATCATCGTCAACGTCGTCGGCCTTCTCCTTGACCTTGAAGTCGGTCTCGGCGGTGTCGTTCAGACCGTGGGTGTCGGTGGCCATGATGTCCACGTCGTAATCTCCCGCGGCGAGGGCGGTGAAGGTGTATGCCCAGGTGCCGTTGGTCTCCACCATGGTCTTCCAGTCACCATCGTCGAGTTTGACCTCGACCTTGGCGACCCCGTGGTCATCGGTCACGTCGCAGGTGACCTCCATGGACCCGGTCTCGTCCTTCTTGACCTCGATACTGGTACCCGACGTTGGCGTCACGTTCGTGATCTCCGGTGGTTCGTTGTCCACGGGGGGTTCCGTCGTCGTGAAGTTGACCATGTCGGTGTCGGACAGATCGACGGTGTTGTACCCCACGACCACGATGGTGTGGTTGCCTATTGGGATGTCCTCGAAGGTGTATGCCCAGGTCTCGCCGTCGATGGTGGCGAGCATCAGATTGCCATCATCGAGCTTGACGGTCACTTCCTTGATCCCCTGCACGTCAGTGATGGTCCCGGTGACCAACATCAAAGTGGCATCGGTCTCGGTACCCTCCTCAGGCGCGGTGATCTCGACGACCGGCGGATACAGGACGACCGGCGTGAACGCCACCATCGCATGTCCCGCGCTGGCCGCGCCGTAACCGATCTCCGACACCGAGGAGGCGACAACACCAACGGCGAAGTACTCTTCCGCAGCGATATCGGGCATGGTGTAGGTTACCGTACCCTGACCGAGCGCGTCGGTGGTGACGTTCGGTGCCGAAAGGCTACCGCCCTCGTACGTGAACTCGACCAGGTAATCCGCCTTCGGGTCACCGTACTCGTCGATGACGGTGATGAGGATCTCCGAGGTCGTGGTCTCCTCACTCTCTTGGATGATGGGAGAGGCCTCGACCGACAGGTAGAGCTGCACCGGCACGTTGAAGACCTCCACCGATGTGAAGACGCTCCAGCCGTAGTCGGGCGACACCTCCATGTAGAGGGGCTGCTTAGAGGGGTTCGAGAGCGGGTTGCCGCCGCCGTCCTCATCCAGGCCCGCGACGACGGCAGAGGTCCTGCCGGTGGCGTCGGTGGTGGCGCCGGGGGTCACGTCGAAGAAGGGCGATGCACCGTACACCTGGACCCATGCGTCGACGTCCACACCTTCGACCGGGTTGTTGTCCTGGTCGTAGGCCCACAGGGCCACGGTGGTGGTATCGCCTGGGGCGAAGGGTCGGACGACGCCGGTGGCGAAGTCGTTCGCCACCGAGTAGACCGTGTTGGTCCTCTCCATGACGAACTCCGTCTTCCAGGCGGTCTGGCCTTCGACCTGCCACCAGTAGTTAGAGTAGTCGGGGGTCACGTAGAACCCGGCCTTCCCCTGCGGGATGACCAGCAGGCTCGGGACGTTGTCCGAAAGGACCACGGTGTCCCTCTCGACGCTGACCTCCCAGTGACCGCCAGAGATCTGGACGGCGGTCATGTTCTCCAGCTCCGGGACGGTCCCACCGTACCAATCGTCGTATGCCTCTTGCCACGTGGTGTACAGGCCACCTAGGGCAGCGAGCTCCTCGTCCGTCATCAGGTTGGACAGGAAGTAACCGCTGGCCGCCAGGGCGCCCATGTCAGCATCGGTGAAGATGTTGAGACCGGCGTAGTCCCAAAGGCTGGTCCAGATGTAGTCCGGTGGGTCCACCATCGCGGCGGTGCTGCCGTCGGACGGCTCACCGACGATGAACGTGACGTCCACGTCGGCGGGCATGTTGTTCAGGTCCATGACGTGGACCTCCCAGGTCAGGTCACCAGCGTCGTCGGGGGCCATGATGGGGGACCCGACGTCCTTGAGGGTGGTGTAACCTCCGTAGAGGTCCATCGTCGTGGCGCCCTTGTAGAGCAGGTTGACCCCAGCGCCTACACCGTTGGTGATGGTGATGTCGCTGTAGTAGATCTGCGTCGCGTTGGTGTCCGCGGTCACGTCCCACTTGTACCTGAAGACCGCATGGCCCGTGACGTTGGTCACACGCGTGAGATCATAGGTCTGGAGGGCGTCCATGTTGGAATAGGTCGCGGTTATGGTCTTGTCAGCGATCGGATCGCCTGCCTCATCGGTCGCCATGACAGTGACGTTGGTCATGTTGACCGTTGCGTTGCACGCAACCACATCCACGGACTCGATGGTCACGAACTCCCAAACGCTGGGAGCCTCGTTGAAGAGGACGAGGAACTGGGTCACGGTGTTGATGTTGGAGATGCCGTAGCCCTGTTCGCCCTTCACCGACAGAGAGAGACGTACCTCGATGTGCTTGTTCATCGGGAAGGTCGCGGGAGCCGTGTAGACCATGGTCCCCTCTCCGGAACTATCGGTGGTGACCTCGGTGGTGTCCACGGAACCGTAGCCCATCAGGCCCTCGTCCAGCTCGACGATGACACCCTCTATGGGAGTGCCACTCGGGTCGAGCAACTTGAGGACCACGTCGGTGCTCTCACCGGGTCCGAGGAAGAGCTCGGCCGGTCTCGCCTGCAAGAACGCGATATCCGGCGTGCCTGCAACGACGCTGACCGTCCTGCTGACCTTTTCCTCCTCGTCGCCCACCTTGACGTAGATGGTGACGTAGGCGTGCTTGGTCCCCTCCACATCGAAGAAGAAGGTCCCGTTCTCGTCGGTGGTCCCGGTGGCGGGAGTGAAGACAAGGTTGTCACCGCTGAGGGTGATCTCCGCACCTGTGATAGGTACGCCCTCCTCGTCGAAGACGACCACGTTGGCTGGTGCATCCATGCCCAGCGGGAGCTTCTCGGGGATGTTGAGGATCGCGTTGACCTCCCCGATAACGGGGGGCGTGACCTCAGACGAGAGCTGACCGAGGGAGTACACGTTCAGCAGCTCACCGAAGTAGGCGATCCATCCATCCCACGTTGTGGATATCGCGTAGTTGTTGACGCGGTAGTAGAGCACGTTGCACGGAAGGGCGTCGGACACGATGCCCTGGGCCCACTTGGTGTAGAAGATCTGCATGTCACGGTCGAAGGTCTCCTTGGCCAACTGACCCAGCTCGTGGCACTTGATCGCCAGTGCCTGAGAGGGGGCATCGGCCTTGGTGCTGACGCCACCCAGTTCGTTGTACCAGGGGTTCTCGAACTCGTGGTCCACGGGCCACCAGGCGAAGTAGTTCTGGGACGCCATGGGACCGAGGATGTCGAACACGTTGCCCACGGGGTCGGACGAAAGGGACCAACCGATGATGAGCATGTCGTAGTCGAAGGCGTTCATCTTCGCCACGAGGGTGTCGAAGTCCACGGGCTTGGCCACGATGTCCATGCCCAGGGCACGCAGGTTCTTGGCGATGAGCTCTCCAGCCTTGATACGGACGGGGTCGTAGTCCGCGGGCGGGGTCAGGAGGACCAGCGGTGGAACGGGTAGTCCGTTCGGCATCTTGAGGTTGGCGGTCCCGACGCCGGTGAAGCCAGCGTCCTCGAGTTCCTTTTTCGCCAGGGCCATGTCGTATGGATAGATCTTGACGGAGCTGTTGTACCAGTCTGCCCAGAACGGAGGCTCCGAGGAGTCGCCGGCCTGGCCGTAACCGCCCATGTACCTCTCGACGATGGTCTCCTTGTCTATGGTGTGGGAGACCGCCTTCCGGAAGCCTAGGTAGTTCATCGGCTCGCGCTTCTCGTTGAAGGCGAGGTAGAAGTACCCGTTGTCCGAGATGGATTCGATCTCGGTGTTGGGGTTATCGATGAGGTCAGGCACGTAGCCTGGGGTGACCGTCCACGGGATGTGGTCCACCTGACCGGACTTCAGGGCCAGGATGGCGGTGTCCAGCGAGGCGTAGAGGGTGAAGTAGATCTCGGTGACCGATACCGGGAAAAGCCTGTGACCCGAGGTGGTCGTCTCGTCGACGCCCCAGTACTCATCGTAGGCCACCATCCGGCGGAACACGTCGGGTTCTCCGGAGTGGTAGTAGAAAGGTCCGGTCCCGATGGCTGCATCGGTGTCGGTGTTCCACAGGATGTCCACGATGCCATCGTTGGTCAGGTGGTCCGACCAGATGTGCTCGGGTATCACCGGAAGGCCCAGGGTCTGCAGGAAGAACTGACCGTAGGGCTTGCCCATGATCATCTTGACGTTCCACTGGTCGACCTTGGTGATGCCCTCGAAGGAACCGTCGCCGTTGGCGTCGATGGTGCCGTCGATCTCCTCAGCGCTGCAGGTCCCGTCGTCATCGGCGTCGAAGCCGTCGATGACGCTGGATGCATAGGTGGTCCCGTCACGCAGCGAGGTGTACGAGAAGATGACATCATCCGCGTCCATCGTTTCGCCATCGTGGAACAAGACACCCTCGCGGATCTTGACCGTCACCGTGAGGTTTGTGTCATCGGTGTCGTCGAAGACCCAGGACTCGGCCAATGATGGGAAGATGTTCCCACCCGGGTCGAGGCCCGAAAGGCCCTCAAGGACCCACTTGCCCAACACATAATCCTTCCACACTGAATTCGAGTTCAGGTCGAAGAGATTGAAGTTCGGCATGTCCTGCTGCATCGCTATACGCAGGACCGCTTCGTCCCCTTGTGCCATTGTCGGCCCAATAACGGGGGCGACGGTCGATACTACCATCAATGCCACTATTGCAAGAGCTAGTTTCCTTTTAAAGCTCAATGTCTACCCTCCCAGAGGTTGAAGCGTGAATGCCCTTTGCTTGTATATATAAATTATTACTCAACCGGTTCACCTTTTTAAGCAAATGAACGAGCCAGAGGACGGGGTTTTCGATATGAAACCCATCAAATTACTGAATAAATCATGGAATTTCGGTCAAACTAATAATCAAAAGGAAGGTTAAAGTTTTTTAAGAAAAAAACGGGGGGAACGGGGGCATCTGGCCCCCGGTTCCGGAGCGGTTCACGGGTTTTCCGGGTCCTCGTCGGTCTCCGGCTCAGGCCCCTCGGCAAGCCCCTCGCTGACCCGCGAGACCCACTGGAAGAGGCCTGCGTTGAACAGCTGGGTGTTGATCTCGTCCGCGGTCAGGCCGCTCTCCAAGCTCATCTTGAGCAGGGTCTCGTATACCTCCCGGTTCTCGGGAAGCACCCTGGCCGTTATCACAAGGTCCTCCTCCTCGCCCATGTGGTCATCGCTCCCGGATCGATGTGTTCCTTGGTACTCCTTGCACCTATGTACACTACTCTGTCTCGGCAGCCTCCCATTCGGTGGGCTTCGCCTCCTCGTCGTTGCACTCGCCTCGCAGGCCCTTGCCCGCGGCGCACGAGATGCTCCCGATCAGGTCCGTGATGCTCTGGCCCGTGAGGGACTCGACCACCACAGGCAGCTTGGCCAGGATGTCGGCGGACCTGTTGATCATGCCGGCATGGCCCTCGCCACCCATGATGATGATCTTCTCGGTGTTGAGCAGCGGGATGCTGATCTCGTGGGCGACCTCGGGCAGGACATCGATGATGAGGCTCGCGATGGCTGCCTCGCCGTACTTGGCCCACGCGGCGGCCTTCTTCTCCATGGCCTCCGCCTCTGCCAGACCCTTGGCGCGGATGGCATCTGCCTCGGCGAGACCCTTGGCACGTATTGCCGATGCCTCGCCGTCACCCATCAGCTTGATGACGTCGGCCTCGGCACCACCCTCCTTGAGGATCTTGTCGGCCTGACCGTCCGCCACCAGCGAGAGGTTCTGCTTCTCACCCTCCGCCACCAGGATGCGCTTCTGGCGCTCGCCTTCCGCGAGGGTGATCTCCACCCGCTTCTTGCCGTCGGCCTCCGCGGCCATGGCGTCGGCGTGCTGCTGGGCGGGAACGACCTGCTTGGCCTTCTGCTCCTGCTCCATGCGCTGGACCTCGGCCGTCTCGACCTCAGTGGACTTCTCCCTGTCGCGCAGGTCGATGGTCCTCTTCTCGACGACCAGCTCCTGCTGCCTGACGGAGTCCTGTATGTTGAAGGCGATCTCCTTGTTGGCGCGCTCCTTCTCGACCTCGGCCTCCGCCAGCTGGCGGGTGATGTCGCGGTCCCTGTGGTACAGCGCGACCTTCGCCTCGGCCTCCGCGTTGGCCTTCTCCGCCTCCTGGGCGGCGATGGCCTCCTGGATGGTGGCCTCCCTGTTGGCGATGGCCTTGCCGATACGGGCGTCCCTCTTGACCTCCTCGGTCCTCTTGATACCGAGGGCGTCCAGGTAGCCGTGCTCGTCCTCGATCTCCTTGACGACGAACGAGCGGATGTCGATACCCATGTTCTTCAGGTCCGCCGTCGCCATGTTCTGGATCTTCTGCGAGATGAGGTCCCTGTCCGAGTTGATGGCCTCGATGGTCATGGTGGCACACACGCCACGGACGTGACCCTCCAGGGTCTTCATCGCGATCTCATCGATCTCGTGGTTGGTCTTGTGTAGCAGGTGCTCCGCGGCGGTCCTCAGTGCCTCGGGTTCGCTGGACACCTTGATCTGGGTGACGGACTTGATGTTGATCTTCGCACCCGAGGTCTTGACATCGGTGACGATGTCGTCCACGTTGACGTCCAGGGTCCGGACGTCCAGGGGAAGGAACTCGTACGACTCGATGATGGGGAGGATGAACTTGCCTCCACCCGATATCACCTGATATCCCATCCTTGTACCAGCTTTCATCTTCCTACCGTAGACCACCATGGCCTTATCCGGAGGGACCTTCTTGTAACGTGCTGCATATATCACCAGCAATGCCATCATCGCTCCGAAGAACAGAATAACGCCTATTATCGCACCTGAGACTTCCACCATTTCAATCCACCAAACCCGTTTCCTTTGTTACCATAGCTGTGCTTCCTACCACTTTTTGGATCGTTACTTGAGTGCCCGTCTTGATCTCCTCTTCGGACGAGGCGGTAATGAGGGTCCGCCCCCTCTCCTCGGTGATCACCAGGACCTGGCCGTTCACCCCCGGCTTGATGGGGATCGTGACCTCCGCAGATTTTCCCGCCAGCTTGCTGTAGACCACCTGGGTGTTCGCCTGCGTCTGGATGAACACCTTGAGCAGGATGAAGAACATGAGGGCGCTGATGCCCAGGCTGATCAGGGCGGCGACTATAGGTACAAGGAGCGGGTTCCATTCCATCGATGTGAATATCGTGCCGAATGCGCCGAAGCTTGTACCGAACGAGAGGATGAGCGGAAGGCTGAGGGGACTGAGCCCGGCACCCGCGTCACCATGGCCCCCATCGAAGTGACCTCCATCGATGTCGATATCGGGACCAGCGTCGAAGTCGAAGTCACCCATGTCCCCGAACCCGAACAGGGCCATCACTATGAGGGTGATGCCGCAGACGATCGCGATGATAAGGTACAGGCTCATCTCAAGGACCATTTCTATATCCTCCTCGAAGGTACGTTGAAATAATCGTCATGGTAGCTCTGGGCCATACGTGCGCGTGCATCGGCCTGCTTGCGCGTGGCCTCCTCGTTCTCCCACTGACGGAGGCGCATGATGTAGTCCCTCCACTCGTCCAGCTTGACCCGGCACCGGGGACAGTAGACCGCGTCCGCGGGGATCTTCATGGAGCAGTTGGGACAGACCTGCTTCTGGCCCGAAACCTTCCTCCTCGTGGCCTTCTTCCGGGTCTTCTGGGTCAACCGGGTCATGCCGGCGACGGTCATGCCGCAGTGTCGGCACGATTCCTCCAGTGGATCGACCAGGTGCTTGCATTTGGGACAAGCCCGTCCCCTGAACACCGGTCCATGAGAACCGAACCCCAGGTCCCTGTCCTCGTCGAAGGAGAGAACCCTATCGATGCTGAAAAGAAGGCTCCTATCGTGATCGAAGGAGAGGTCCCTGTCGAGATCGAAGCCAAGGTTTCGGTCCACTATGAACTGTAGGAATTGCCGGCTATCGTGCATACGACACCTCCAATTCATACCCCCCGGTAGAGTAACAAACCTTCGGTGTCTTTGGATAGTATTGGAAAGTATAAAGGTATTCGCACCGCTGGAACGAACTGGACTTCGACCCGAAAAACGACCCCCGGAGCATGTTGCACCTAACGTCATTATATAGGTAGGTTCGATTATATTAATTTATCGATGATTCGAGATGGGACCGATTCGCTCATGCAACCATATAATCGTCGACTTCCTACGATGGAATTAGCTATAGCTCAATTTAGACTGTTTTTCAATAGAAGTATTTAAATGATTTATTAAGGTTTATAAGCACCGGCCTCCGCACCGACCGTCCTCGAGCAGGTCTACCACTGGCGCCGGATATGACCATCGGATGGTAGAGGGGACGGTACGACGTGTGCCGGGGGGACGGCGAAGGCCCAACGTATGGTGACGCGGAGCCAATCCGCCTCGACGCCCCATCGCCTGCTGAGCACGTTGATCTCCTCGGAGACCCCCACGTCCAGGGCCTGTGGCCGGGGCCGCAGGTCCGTCGAGTCGTTGTTCTCCAGCTCCGTTCGCAAGACCCTGTGGGCGGCGTCGAGGGTCGCGTCACGCCAGTCACCCCCCGCCTCCGAGACCGCCAGCTCGTCGACGAGCCTCGCGCTCAGCTGGAAGTGGGCCGATATCCTCCATCCATCCAGGGTCACCACGTCACGCAGCTCCCCGTCCATCCTCACCGGTCCCTTGGGATAGAGCTTCACCTTGTGACCGAAGGGCTGCACCACGTGGGCGCCCATCCCGATGACCCGTCTCCGGCCGGACCGGTCGGTGACTATCCCGACCTTGCCCTCGGGCACGACCTTGATGGAGGCCAAGATGGTGGCGACCCCGTAGACCAACAGTGCGAGCAGGAGCACCCAGAGGAGGGCATCTACCAGCGGTTTCACCCCGTACGTTGAAGGAGGGAGGGAGGGTATAAACCTTGGGTGTTGGTTGGCCGCGATGAAATGGCGAGGGAGAAGCTTATTATGCGAGACCAGGCCATTCCGTCATCATGGAGCTCCGTGTCGACGGCTGGTCCGTGGGTGCCCGGTTCTCGGTGAGCCACTACATCCCACGTCATCACACGTGCGGCAGGTTGCACGGTCACACCTACGCCGTAGGCTGCGTGTTCAGGGGGGAGATCGACCCCGGGACCGACATGGTGATGGACTTCATCGCCGTCAAGGGGGCCATCAGGGAGATTTGCGACGAGCTGGACCATCACGTCCTCGTGCCGACGGAGAACCCCCACTCGCAGGTTGCCGTCGGTGACACGGAGGTCACCGTCGAGACCCCCGGGAAGCGCTACGTCTTCCCCAGGGAGGACGTCAAGCTGCTCCCGATAAGCACGACCACCGCGGAGAGGCTGGCGGACTGGTTCCTGGACACGCTCCTCGAACGGCTTGAACTCCCTCCCACCGTGACCAGCATCGAGCTGGGCATCGAGGAGGGGAAGGGCCAGGGCGCCTGGGCCACCCGCGACCTGTGACCTACACCGATATCAGTTCCTTCTTCGGAGCCTTGGTCAGGACCTCGGCCTTGCCCTTGCGCACGACGACGTCGTCCTCGATGCGCACGCCGCCGTACCCCGGGAGGTAGACGCCCGGTTCAACGGTGAATACCATGCCATCCTCCAGGGGCTGGTCGATAAGGCTGTGGATGACGCCGCCGTCGTGGACGCTTAGGCCGATGCTGTGGCCCGTCGAGTGGATGAACCTGCCCTCGAACTTGGTGGCGTTGATGTACTCGTCCACCGCTGTGTGCACTTCCTTGCCGTTGTTGCCTGCCACCATCATCTCGATGCCGATGCGCTGGGCCTCCAGCACCACGTCGTACATCTCGACCATCTTGGGCTTGGGCTTGCCACAGACGTAGGTCCTGGTGAGGTCGCTCACGTAACGGCCCACACGGGCCCCGTAGTCGAACAGGGCGAACTGGCCCGGCCTCAGCCTCTTGTTGCCGGCGGTGTAGTGGGGCTCGGCGCTGTTCTTCCCGAAGCTGGATATGGTCGTGAATGATGGCTCCAGGGCGCCGTACAGCTGCATCCTGTGGTTGATCTCCGCCGCCACGTCCGTCTCCCTGTCGCCCTCGGCGAGGAGGTCAGGGATCTCCCTTGCGATCCTCGACACCACACTGCATGCCTTGCGGATCTGCTTGATCTCGTCGGCGTCCTTGACGAGCCTCGCCCTCATCACGGCCTTGCTCGCGTCCACCAGATTGGCCTCGGGCATGGCCTTCTCCAGCTCCTTCACCGCCGCGTAGCTCACCTCGGGTGAGTTGACGCCGATGCGCTCGCACCCCTTGAGCAGCTTCCCGATGGTCTCGGTGATCTCGGCGCGCCGGGGGATCACGGTCAGGTTCAGACCGTAGCCCTGGGCGGAGGTCTCCTCCAGGGGAGGCACCATGACCTCCATCTCCCTGTCCGGGAACAGCAGGGCGGTGGAGGACTCGAACAGCCCCGACCTTATCCCCGTGACGTAGAAGAAGGTCTTGTCCACGATGGGCTCGGTGCTGTTCCGGATGTAGATGGCGTCCACGTCCTCGTCCATGTTGTCGAAAATGCGCTTGACGCGATGCTTCAAGGTCATGCCTCCCGTTCTCCCAGGGGTAGCCCGCGGGTCGGGCCTGGGCATGACCCTCCGCCGATAAGAACATTGTCCCAAGGCTGGACCGGTCCCTTAGACGGCCAGGAGCTCCACGATGAAGGCCGCGCCCTGGGAATGGTCGCCCTTGACCCGGTCCTCGACCCAGGTCCTGCCACCACTCCTCTCGACGGCCTTGACCACTATGGAGAGGCCCAGACCGGTCCCGTACTCCTTCAGCGCCCTCCGCTCGAAGCGACCGAAGATGGTCTGCTTGTCCCGGTCGGCGACCCCCGGTCCCCTGTCCGCGACCCTCACCCTCCACCTGTCGGTCCCGTCCACCTCTGCCTTGGTGACCTTTAGGTCCACGACCTTGGTGTCGTGGGTGTCGTACTTGACCGCGTTGTCGAGGAGGTTGATGAACACGTCGTCGATGAAGGCCTCGCTCAGGACCATGGGGACCTCCTCCTCCAGGTCGAACCTGACGTCGATGGTCTCATGGGCGTGGGCCCTCTCCACCGCCCAGACCGCCTTGACAAGGGACTTGTGAAGGTCGATCTCCTTGAGGTCCACCTGCTGACTGCCCAGGTGGGACATCCTGCGCACGTTGCGCAGCAGGTCGGATGCCCGGGCCATCTGTTCGTGGGCGTAAGGGAGGAACTGGTTCACGTCGTCCAGGTCGTTGGCCAGGTTGCACAGCTCCAGGTAACCCCCGAGACCCTGGACGGCGTTGTTGAGGTCGTGGGACATGATGTCGCAGTAGAACTCCGCCTCGTTCTTGGCCTCTATCAGGGCCTCCTCGAAGCGCTTGCGGTCAGTGATGTCGTGGATGACCCCCTGGTAGGAGCGGACCCGCCCCTCGTCGCCGACCCTGCGGGTGGCCGAGACCAGGACGAACAGCTCCCGGCCCGAGGGGAGCAGGAAACGGGCCTCGAAGCCCGCCACGGCTCCCTCCCGGTCAAGGCGGCCTATGAACTCCTTCCGGTTCTCCTCCTCGGCGAAGAGCTCCTCGAGGCTGTACCCGTAGGTCCCGTCCTTGTTCTTGGGCAGGCCCAGCACCCTCTCCCCGGCGGGGTTCATCTCCACGATGATCCCGTCCGCCCTGGCGATGTAGACGGGGTCGAGGCTGTTGATGTAGAGGTTCGAGAACCTGCGTTCGGCCATCCTCATCTGGGACTGGTGCTTGACCATGTCCCGGACCATCTGCTGGAAGGCACCCTCGAGTTCCTGGAACTCGGCGGAGGTCCCCAGCTCCAGCGGGGTGTCCCACTGACCGTTGCCCACGTCCTTGGACCAGCTGACCAGGGAGCTCAGGTCCCTGACCAGCCCCTTCGAGAGCACCACCGAGATCACGATGAGCGCCCCGGCGACTATCGCCCCCGCCGCCATCGCTCGGACCCTTACCACCTCTAGACCGGCCTCGGCCTCGGCCTGGTCCATCTCCACGATGAGGGCGATGCCCCAGATCTCCAGGTACTCGTACGCCTCGTACTCGGGCTCCGAGTTGGACGCGATGTGGAAGCCAGATATCCCCGTGAGGGCCTTTTCGGCACCCTTGGAGAGGGACAGGGATCCCGAGACCTCTCCGTCCGGGGTCTCGGACAATAGCCTCATGTCGGGACCGACCAGGTACGCACCGCCGCTATCGCCCAGGTCCTCGTGGACCACGACCAGCCTGTCCAGCTCGCTGTCGTAGAAGGGACAGCAGAGGAGGGCCACGGTCCAACCACCGCTATCCACGATGGGCTGGGTGAGCAGGAGGGTGGGTTTGGCGTTCCAGGGCAGGTTGGGAAGGTGCATGACCATGCTCTCGTTGCGTGCCTTCGCCAGCTGGGTCTCGTTGATGAGGATGTATCCCTCGGTCTGGGCGGGATCGGTGGACAGCACCACCGCACCGAACTCGGCGTCCAGCAGAACGAAGATGGCGACACTGTGGCTACCGATCGCCCGCGAATCCAGGAGGGACAGTATCCTCTCCCGCTCTGCCTGGGCGTGGCCACCTCCGTAGAAGTCCGAGACGACGGAATCGGCATCGTCCGCGATGCCCTCCTCCTCCGCGACCTGCTGCAGGATGGCCTGCCTGGTGAGAAGGTGGTCGTCGATGTGGACCTTGAGAGAGGCCACCACCCCCTCCATCATCACCTGGTTCGATCCTGTGATCTGGTCCTGGGCCGAGCTCACGATGGCCTGGTTCGTAAGGGCCACGGCAGGTAGGCTGATGAGAAGGATCGTCACAAGGGTGAGATGCCAGTACTTCATCCCTTAATTCCACCTCCCGTCCACATCCAGACCATTCGCACACCCTCGTCCCCTCCTACCTATTGTAGGAGGGCAGGCTCACTGCCCACCGCGATTTATTGCCGGGCCGATAAGAACGTTGGCACCCGGTTCTTATCGCTAAGAAATCCCCAGAACCCCCTTCAGGGGGGAGAGAAGCATTTAAAAGGGACCCGCCCATTCCCCACCGATGGGCGGTCCAGACATCTCTGTGGACCTGTGCGGGTTGAGGATGGACAGCCCGGTGATGCTGGCCTCAGGTGTCCTGGGTGAGACGGGGCCGTCGCTCCTGGGAGCCCTGGAGGGGGGAGCCGGGGCCGTGGTCACCAAGTCCATAGGTCCGGAGCCGCGCGAGGGCCATCCGAACCCCACGGTCGTTCTGCTGGACGGTTCCATGCTCAACGCCATGGGCCTTCCCAATCCAGGCGTCGATGCCTTCTACGAGGAACTGGTGTGGCTGAGGGAGCGCTCCTCGGCCCCGGTGGTGGCCTCCGTCTTCGGTGGCACACCCGAGGAGTACGCCGCGGTGGCGTCGCGCCTGGCCCCCCTGGCAGATGCCATCGAGCTTAACCTGTCGTGCCCCCACGCCAAGGGCCTCGGGGCCGAGATCGGAGGCGACCCTGCGATGCTCGAGACGGTGGTCAGGGCCGTCGTCGGGACCGTGGACCTGCCTGTACTGGCCAAGCTCACCCCCAACACGGGGGACATAGGCGGCCTGGCAAGGGCCGCCGAGAGGGGAGGCGCATCGGGCCTGGTAGCGGTGAACACCCTCCGCGCGATGGTCGTGGACGTGGAGATGGGCGTTCCCGCCCTGGCCAACGCCTACGGGGGACTGTCCGGCGAGGCCCTGAGGCCCGTCGGGGTCAGGAGCGTCCACGAGATCTGCGGTGTCACGGACCTGCCCGTGGTCGGGGTCGGGGGCATCACCGACCACACCCATGCCCTGGAGTACATCATGGCGGGCGCCACGGCGGTCCAGGTGGGGACCGCGGTCACGCATCACGGCAAGGAGGTGCTGGGACGCATAGCCTCGGACCTCCAGGGATGGCTGGCATCCCACGGCCACTCATCCCTCTCCGACGTCAGGGGCGTGCTGCGGAGAGGTGACGCCCGGTGAGGTCCCGTCCCACGGACATCCTGGAGGTCAGGCCGGAGACCCCGACCCAGGCCACCATGGTGCTGGACTGGTCACCCAGGGTCGACCCGGGCCAGTTCGTCATGGTCTGGCTCCCAGGTGTCGACGAGGTCCCCATGGGCTTCTCGGCCATCTCACCCAATGCATCGATAACCGTCCAGCGGATGGGGGAGGCCACCGACGCCCTGTGCGCGCTGGGACCTGGCGACAGGGTCGGTGTCCGCGGACCCCTTGGCAGGGGTTTCGACGTCCCCAAAGGTGCATCCTGTCTCCTGGTGGGTGGCGGCAACGGGGTCGCCCCCCTGGTCCCCCTGGCCGAACGCCTCCTCGACGATGGATGCCAGGTCAGGGCAGCGGTGGGTGCCAGAACTGCCGATGAGCTCCTGTTCGCCTCGCGCCTCGAGGACATCACTGGCGACCCCACCCATATCGCCACCGACGACGGCACCGCGGGGTTCCATGGTTTCGTATCGGACCTGGCCGAGGACCTCATGGACGACGGACGCCCGGATTCTGTGTTCACGTGCGGACCCGAGCTGATGATGAGGAAGGTGGCCGAAGCCTGTTGGGCCAGGGAGATCCCCTTCCAGGCGTCCCTGGAGAGGTACATGAAGTGCGGGGTCGGCCTGTGCGACGCCTGCGCCTGCGGCCCATACCTGGTGTGCAGGGACGGACCGGTGTTCGATGGAGAGGCCCTGAGGGACGTGCCTGACTTCGGCCTCTTCAAGCGGGGGCCGTCGGGCCAGAGGGTCCCCTTCATCCCACCACCTGAATAGATGTCCCGCAATCCTTTTGACCGGGTTGTGCCATGACTCCTCCAGCATGACCATCCTGGTGGAACTATCTGGAGAGCAACTTGACCTGGCCAGCCACGAGGCTTGGGCCACCGCGTCCACCCTCGCCGGCAGGGATGTCGAGGTCATATGGCGTGACGGCCCCGTCCTGGTCCTCGACGGAGGTGGCGACATGGCGAGGGACCTCGCCGCACGGCTCGGCCTGGCCCATCACGTGTCCGACCAGGTCATATCGGGGGACCCGGAGGCCGCCGCCGACCTGGCCGGCTCCATCGACATAGGGGATGCCGGCTCCTTCAGGGTCAGGGCGCGCAGGTTCGGCGTGGGGACCGCTGGCATCGACCCCAAGGCGCTGGAGGTCGAGGCGGGGAGGATCATCCAGCAACGGACCGGCACCAAGGTGGACCTGGAGAACCCCGAGGTGGAGGTCCGCATCCTCCTGGCAGAGAGGGTCCACACCGGCATACTCAGGGGTAGCGTGGACAGGAAGGGGCTCGAGGCCAGGGCCGTCAAGAACCGCCCCTTCTCCCAGCCCGTATCCATCCATCCCAAGTACGCACGCGCCATGGTGAACCTGGCCCGGGTCCCGCATGGGGGAGCCATCCTCGACCCCTTCTGCGGCACCGGTGGCATGCTCATGGAGGCGGCCCTCATGGGCTACCGGCCATTGGGGTCCGACATAGACCCCAGGATGGTGGACGGCTCCCGTCGGAACCTGAAGGACCTTGGGCTGGAGGCCCGTCTGACCGTTGCGGATGTGGCCAACGCGGTCGAGGGGATGGACGGTGAACCGCTGGCGATCGTCACCGACCCGCCGTACGGCAGGTCCACCTCGGTGCACGGCCAGGACACCGAGGGCGTCCTGCTGAAGCTGTACTCCATGGCGGCCGACGCACTGCCGAAGGGCGGACGCCTCGTCGTGTGCCTTCCGTCCACCGATCTCCTCCCGCCCGGGGACGGCCCCTTCGAGGTCACCTCCCGACATTCTATCCGAGTGCACAGAAGCCTAACAAGACATATCTGTGTGCTAGAATCGTGATTTTTCTAGAAGGTGCCCATGGGTCCTTGCACGTTCGCAATATGGGTCGATTCCCATAAATATTGGTGATTATCAGGATTCGTGATTATTCACTCTAAGAAGGGAACATCGGGGGTTTATATCCATAAGAAGCGCAGCAGGACATAGGTACCTAGATGTCTAACGACACTGCGCATGAATCCTACGAGGGTTGCGGCCGTCTCGAGTGGGACCGCGTCCAAGAATCCGCCCTCAGCAAGGTCGAGCACACCATCATGATGCACTACCTGGACAAGTACCTCCCTCCCAGGGGTCTTGTGCTGGATGCTGGCGGCGGCAGTGGACGCTACACCATCGAACTGGCCCAGCGCGGTTACCAGGTCGTCCTCCTCGACAGGTCGGCCGCCAAACTGGAGATCGCCAGGGAGGACATGGCCAGGCTCCCCAAGAACGTGCGGGACAACGTCGTCGACATCGTGAGGGGGAGCATCGAGGACCTCTCGATGTTCTCATCCGGCCACTTCGACGCGGTCGTATGCCTGGGTGGCGCCCTCAGCCGTCTCATCGAATGCGATGCCCGCGAGAAGGCGGCCGAGGAGCTGGCAAGGGTCACCCGGCCCGTGGGACCCGTGTTCGTCACCGTCCTGTCCTTCTACGGCGCCCTGCGCAAGGTCCTCCAGGAGTACCCCGAGGACATGCACCTGCTCCCCGAGTTCTTCGAATCCCGCCAGAAGCCCACCAGCACCGCCTACCGGGACTGCTTCTTCTTCACCCCCGAGGAGATGGTGGACCTGATGGCCAGGAAGGGCATCGAGGTGACGGAGTACGTGGGCGTGCAGGGCCTCTCGGCCCACCTTAAGGATGTCACGGAGGAATGCTCCCGCTCCCCCGAGCGCTGGGGGATATGGAAGGAGGTCCTGATCAAGACCTGCAACCATCCCAGCGTCGTGGGTGTCAGCGACCATATCCTCTGCGTTGGCTTCGCCTGAGACCCGTCGGATTAATTTGATATACCCATCGGCCCATCCAAGGGCCGGAGGCTGAGACCCTGTCCATCAGATGGCACATCGAGAGAATGGACGACGTGAGGTACGTGGACGAGCCCGTGGACCCCGACCTGGGCATAACCCCCTACCTCCAGCAGGACCCGACCCAGCCAGTGATCTTCGAGAATGCAGCGGGGTCCCGCCTGGCCGCGAACCTGTGGTCGACCCGCGACCGCATCGCCCAGGCCCTCAAGACCGACCGCGAGGAGCTGGTCCACCTGATCGCGGAGGCGCTCTCATCCCCAGGCAGACCGGAGGTCGTGGATGACGCCGAGGTCCTCAGCAACACCATCGACGACGTGGACCTGACGGCCCTCCCCATCCCCAGGTTCTATCCTGGCGACGGGGGGCCCTACATCACCGCCGGCGTGGTGGTCGGCGAGTGGGAGGGCGCCCGCAACGTCAGCTTCCATCGGCTCATGATCACCGGGGAGCGGACCGCCGTGGCCAGGCTCGTCCCCCGACACCTCTACTCCATGCACAACGCCGCGAAGGCCCAGGACGAGGACCTACCCATCGCGGTGGCGATAGGCGTGTGTCCCCCCATCCTCATCGGCGCGGCCTGCAGCGTGGGCTACGGCGAGGACGAGCTGAACATCGCGGCGGGCCTCCGGCAGCTGGCCTACGACGAGCCCATCTCGGTGACCAAGCTCCCCGTTTCGGGCCTCACCGTGCCCTCGGTGGCCGAGTACATCCTCGAGGGTCGGCTTACCACCAAGACGGCACCGGAGGGTCCCTTCGTGGACATCACCGGGACCGTGGACGGCGTGAGGGAGCAGCCCGTGGTGGAGATCGACCGCATCTACCACATGCCGGACCCCATCTTCCACGCCATCCTCCCCGGCGGGTACGAGCACTACATGCTGATGGGCCTTCCGAAGGAGCCTGTCATGCACAGGGCGGTGAGCGCCGTCGTGCCCAAGGTCCGGGCGGTCCGGCTTACCGAGGGCGGTTGCTGCTGGCTCCACGCCGTCGTCTCCATCAAGCAGCAGAAGGAGGGGGATGCCAAGAACGCCATAATGGCCGCCTTCGCCAGCCACGCCTCCCTCAAGAAGGTCATCGTCGTCGACGAGGACGTGGACCCCTTCGACGACCAGGCCGTCGAGTGGGCGGTGGCGACCAGGTTCCAGGCGGACAGGGACCTGGTGGTCATGGAGGGCGCCAGGGGCTCATCCCTCGACCCCAGTGCGGGGGCCACCACCGCGAAGATGGGCATCGATGCCACCAAGCCCATGGCCGGCGACCCCGCCGTGTTCGAACGGGTCCAGTGAGCACCGGGTGTCACTCGCCCGTCCGAAAGAGGGATTCCCTCCGACTATGGATCTCCAGGGCTCCCCTGTTCAACTTGACCAGACCGTGGAGCAGCGATACCGCCTCCCCCACGGCGACGGTGCCGTAGGTGGCCGCCAGGTCGTCCCACAGCACGAAGATGGCCATGGCCTTCCCGTCGAAGACCGTGAGGTTGAGGACCCGACCCTTGGACCCGTCACGCCTCCGGAAGCTGCGGGGTCCCCTCACGGCGACCACCTCGCCCTTCGCGCACACGAAGTCCCCCTCCTTGAGGTCGCCCAGGGACATCCATTCCACGTCGAACAACGACTCCCGCTGGTCCTCCAGGTCCAGGGTCTCCTCCTCGATGTACACGGTGGAGGACCGCCCCGCGTGGGCCTCCATGACGTCCCGTTCCCGCTTGACGTTGACGTTGGCGGCGCGGAGCCAGGCTCCCGGGGCGAGCACACCCTCGTCGGCCAGGGCAGCCTTGTCGTCCCAGAGCACCAGGTTGATCTGCCCCGTCCCGTCCTTGAGATGCAGGTTGGCCACCTTCTGGGTCACGCCCTCCCGCTGGAACTCCCGGACGGACACGACGCGGGCAACGAACCCCCGGACCACCGTGGTCACTCCCGGACGCACCCTCTCGAGGGGCGGCACCCTCACCTCGGAACGGCCGAGGCGGTCGACGATCATGAGGGCTGCCAGCTCGCTGGTGAACATCTGACCGGATGCCTCGAACATCTCCTCGATCTCCCGGTCGAACTCGTCCCGCTCGACCAGGTCCTCGACCCGCTTGTATGACCGCTCGACGGACCGCACGTCGGGGTCCATGACGAGCGCGGAGAAAAATGTTGGGGTGGGCAAGCTGGCTCGATTATTATCGATGGGTAGGAAAAATCAGTATCTCCGCAGGATTCCTAAGAAAAGAAGAACATCAGTAACCATTGGTGCAT
>CBDUQW010000032.1:0-36003 GCA_965369625.1 uncultured Thermoplasmata archaeon
GACCATCGAGGGCGTGTTCCAGTTCTACCTCGACCTCTCTGGTGACACCATGGGCGAGCTGGCAGCCACGGGGACCGGTTACGGCTGGAACAACCTGACGACGGCGATAACGAACAGGGACGTCAACCCGATCGACCTCACCCTGCCCCTCGATGCGGGCTGGAGCAACGTGGTGGGAACGGTGTCCACCGACACCCTCAAGCCCCTCGAGGGGGCAGAGGTGCACCTGCAGTACCTGGGTGCCTACCACCAGGTGACCACCACCGGCGCCGCCGGCTCCTTCGCGTTCCGACTCGTCCCATCCCAGGACGAGCCCTACTCCCTCTCAGTTCTGGCCGAGGGATTCGACGGCGTGACCGTCGAGGCCATGGCCGAGAGTGGAAGGAATTCCCGGTACGACCTGACCCTCCGCGAGGACGTGACATCCGTCGAGACCGTGACCGGGAGGGTCCTCAACAGGCACGGTAACCCCATCGCCTCCGCCACCGTCGGCATCGGCGACGACCACGTGGTGACCACCGAGGCCAACGGCACCTTCGTGCTGGTCGCCGAGGACCTGGAGGGTTGGCTCGCGATATCGGCCAGCTCACCAGGTTTCGAGACGGTCCACAGGGCCATCGAGGTGAAGCCGGGGGCGACATTCGAGATAGAGCTGGTCCTCTCCGTTTCGGACTCGATGGCCTCGACGGTGCAGGGCGTGGTGAAGAGGTCCTCCAACGGCAAGCCCATCGAGGGCGCCGTCGTGACCCTGGGTTGGTCGGGTGCGGACACCTGGACCTTCGAGACCTCCTCGGACCCCAACGGCGGCTTCAGCTTCGACCTGGTGCCCCGGGCGTGGGGTTCCGTCACCATCACGGTGACGGTGGAGGGCTACCACCAGGAGGCCGCCCATGCCATCCTGTCCGACACCGAGGCCACCTGGACAGACTTCATCATGCAGCGGGTCGAGGTTGCCGAGCCCGAGGAGCCCATGATCACCCAGCAGGAGGCGAGGAACGTTGGCCTGGGCGTCGGGGTGTCCCTTGCGGTCATCGCCGCCATCATGCTCACCGAGGTGGGCAAGGTCGCCATCTTGGGACTGCTCCTGGTCCCGCTCTACACGAAGATCAAGCGGGAGAAGGTGATGGACCACTTCATCCGCGGCCGGATCTACGAGTTCATCTGCAACAACCCGGGTGTCAACTACTCGGCCATCAAGTCCCAGTTCAAGCTGACCAACGGAACGGTCACCTACCACCTGTCGATGCTCGAGCGCCAGGAGTTCATCCGTGCCAAGCAGGACGGCATCTACAAGCGCTACTTCGCCAACAACGGGGGCCCCGCCGTCAGCGAGGTGGAGCCCATGTCCCTCCAGCTGTCCATCGCCAAGGCGGTCCGTGACCAGCCTGGCATGACCCAGAAGGAGCTGGCCAAGCAGCTGGGTTCCTCGAAGCAGCTGGTCTCCTACCACATCCGGAACATGCGCAACGACGGCCTCCTCGACACCAGGCGGGACGGCCGGTCGGTTCGGATCTACCCCAACCCCAGGACGCCGGAGTGAGCCGCCTCAACCCTCGGCATTGGACCTCTTGGGCATCTTCAACCCCTTCAGTTTGCCCTTCTTCGAGAGGACGATCATGGCCACGGCGACCCCGGCCACGATTACCAGGCCAGCGATGGTGGGATACCCGATCTCGGAGGCCATGGAAGGGACCACCGCTGTGACGTTGAAGGTTGTCGAATCGCCGTCGTCACCCTGGCCATTGAAGGCCTCGACCCGGATACCGATCACGTGCTCTCCGGCGGGAGCCCTTCCCCCGGGGGTTACCTTTACAAAGACGCGGGCGAACTGGTCCTCCTGGAGCGAGTACTCATCGTTGTTCAACTCGACCTTGATGTCCTTCGGCATGTCAAGGACGGTCAACTTGAACGTGGCAGGACCGTTGCCATCGTTGTAGATGAAGATCTCGAATTCGGCCGTATCTCCCGAACTGACCCTCTCCTGGGGTTCTTCAGACTCGATGCGGATCTTGTGGTACTGCTTGACGGTGACTATTCCCTGAGCAGTTGCCACGGTGGGGGAGAGGCCGGGTGCTTTGCACGAACCGGTCGCGATAACGTTCCCCACGACTAGGGAGGAGGTCCCGGGGGGTATTATTACGGTCACCTGAAAACGCTCGGTCCCTGGACCCTTGAAGAATATGGTGGTTGGGTCCACCTTGACGGGCCATCCGGTGTTGACCACCGCCTGCAGGGTGACCGTGCTATCCTGGAAGAACAGCTGATCCACGGTCGCGTTCCCTCCGAAGGTGACCGTACCGATCTGGGATTGGGTCACCACGGCCTGCAGTTGAGATGGGTATAGACAAAGGGACAGTATAGGGATGGGATTCGGAGCCGCCGGTCTGTCATCAGCGGCCCGGTCTGCCTCCCCATCGAACTGGCCCGAGGCCATCGGTGTCGATATCAGGAACGTGAGCGCGATGACGAGCAGCCTCGACCATGTCCTCCCAGCCTTGTATCCCCTGATGCCCATTGACCCCATGGTATCGTTGATTAAGTTGGAGGCTATCCGATAATTAATTTGTGGTATACGTCAGAGACCCATGAAGCGTAGCATGAAATATCTGGACCGCCCTCGCCTAGATGGGGATGATGGATGAATGCGGACAGACCCCTCAGGCTGCTCTTCGTCTGCGTGGGCAACTCCTGCAGGAGCCAGATGGCCGAGGGCCTGGCCCGTGCCATGGGTGGCGACGCCGTGGAGGCGGCCAGCGCAGGTACCATGCGCGCCCAGCAGGTGGCGCCCAAGGCCGTCCAGGTGATGGCCGAGCTGGGCATCGACATCTCGGGCCAGGAGCCCAAGGGCCTGACCAGGGAGTCGATCGATGACGCCGACCGGGTGCTCATCATGGGATGCGACGCCCGGGACATGTGCCCCGCGGCCTGGCTCGAGGACGCCATCGACTGGGAGCTGGAGGACCCCATGGGCCAGGGTGTCGAGAAGTACCGCGAGGTGCGTGACCTCATCCGGCAGCACGTTGAGGACCTCCTGCGCGAGGAGGGCATCGAGCCAGTACCCGTCGGGTGACGGGCACGTTCGCGCGAACATTTATCATCAAAAACGCCATGATGACCTTCCCCGAGGAAGGACCATGACGCTCAAGACACCCGAGGAGTACAAGGCATCGCTGGCGGCGATGCGACCGAACGTGTACAAGTTCGGCGAGCTTATCGAGGACGTGACGACCCATCCCGCAACGAGGTACACCGTCGAGGGCCACGCCCGGATATTCCAGGCGCAGAACGAGCCAGAGCACCGCGATATCTACACCACTACCTCCCACCTCACCGACGAGGTGATCTCCCGGTACCTCTCCATCCTGCGGTCCTCCGACGACATGATCGCCAACTCCCGCATGAAGCGCCGGACCTTCCAGCTCACCGGGACGTGCACCGGTGGCAGATGCGCTGGATGGACGGCGATGAACGCCCTGTTCTCCTCGACGTGGGAGAACGAGGAGGAGACGGGCATCGGGTACCACTCCAGGATGAAGGCCTGGCTGGAGGACGCCCAGGCGAGGGACATAACCGTGGCGGGGGCCCTGACCGATCCCAAGGGCGACCGGACCAAGGCGCCCCACCAACAGACGGACCCGGACATGCACCTCCACATCGTGGACAGGGACGACGAGGGGGGCGTGACGGTGCGGGGTGCCAAGGTGATGATCTGCGGCGTGGCCGCCGCCAACGAGCTGATGGTCATGCCGGGCTCGGCCTACAGGGAGCCGGACGCCGACTGGGCCGTCGCCTTCGCCATCCCGAAGGACGCCGATGGCATCACCATAGTCGAGACCCGCCACCCCTCGGACGACCGGGAGAGCTCCTGCGCGTGCTCGGAGGACTTCGACCTCCCCGTGAAGGGCGGGGGCATCACCCAGGCCTACATCCTCTTCGACGATGTCCGCGTCCCCGCGGACCGGGTGTTCATGGCCGGCGAGTGGAAGGCCACCCTGAACAGCATCATGTACTTCATCGGACCCTACCGTGCGGCCATCGGCGCCTGCGTGGCCGGTCAGGGTGACCTGATGAGGGGAGCGGCCGCCCTGATGGCCCGTGCCAACGGCCTGGACGAGAAGGTCTTCTCCGACAAGCTCAACCAGATGGCGATCAACAACGAGACCACCTTCGGCTTGGGTGTCGCCGCCGCGGTCATGGGCAAACAGCACCCCAGCGGCGCTTGGCTGTGCGACCCGCTGCTGTCCAACGTCAACAAGGTCCACGTGGCCCGCCTCCCCTACGACACCAAGGTCCTGGCCCAGGACATCGCGGGGGGCATTGCCGAGACGGGATGCATGCCATCCTACGTGGACTTCACCGACGAGCGGTACGGCGATCTGCTCCAGAAGTACCTGGGTGCCGCGGTCGACGGGGAGACCCGGGCCCGCATAGCCCGCCTCGTGGAGTGGCTCACCATCGGCGCCGGCGTCCCGGGCTGCATGCATGGCGGGGGGTCGCCCGACGGGGCGAAGCTGTTCATCAGGGGCCTGAGCGGCCTCGACGACGACATCGAGGCAGCCAAGGTGCTGGCGGGCATCGAGAAGGACGTGCCCAAGCCGGAGAGGAAGAAGAGGTGAGGGACCCTCACTCGATGCAATAGCGACGCAGGTACCCCACCGCCAGGTCCGTCGCCCCCCGGAGGACGTCACCGTCCATTCCAGGGACACCGCATCCCAGGCAGAGGGTGGCGGTCGTCTCGAGGGTGAGCTTGCTGGCGTCCGCGTCCCGGTACGGGTAGATGGCCACCAGCTCCTCACCGTCGTCGATGACCAGCTCCCTGCCGGCGAGGACCCTGGGCCGGTCCATCCCGATGCCCATGAAGGCCTCCCCCTCCCTCGCGTACCTCATGACCAGGTCCCCATGGAGGGCGGCCGTGTCGAAGGCGGCGAAGGCGACGCGGGACTCGACCGAGGCCAGGTTGTACGCGTCCACCGCGGTGTTGATCGTGGGCAGCGGCCGGCCCCTGGCGATGCGACGGACCAGGGCCTCCGCCGCCGGCCGCGTCTTGGTCGGGTCGATGCCAAGGCTCCAGAAGAAGTCCCTGTACGCCCGGACCAGGGGCTCGTCCTTGATGGCGTCCGCGGTGCCCGAGGCCCTGACCTCCTCCTCGAGACGTCGCTTGTGGGCCTCCAGGTCCTCCCGCTCCCTGACCACGTCGAGGCCCTCGACCACCACTGGCACCAGTTCGAGCCCCGGGTAGGCGTCGGCCACAACCTCGTCCATGTGGACCCGCATGGCGATGGGAACGGGCCGGAGGTTGAAATATGTGCGGTCCGCAAAGGTATAATGCCCCCAGGTCAATCCCATCGCAACCAGGGCGGTCGAGGGTTTGGCATTCTCCCAGACGAGACGGTTCCACCGCGATTACAACGTCGTGTTCAACACCGCCGAGGACATCCTCTGGTGGATGGGGTTCGACGTCCGGTACCGAAATCCCTGGACGGGGCGGCTGCTGTGTCACAGCGACAGCGATTCCACAGGCGCCCACGGCTACTTCGAGGTCACCGTCACCGAGGGGACGGACATCGTCAGGGTGAGGGCCGAGGCGGACTCCTACCACATATGGAGCAACAGCAAGTTCCTCAACATCATGGGCTGGTTCTTCTACCACATGGACGCATGGCTGGGCGAGGGGAAGGGCACCCCGGACGACCCACCGGTGATGTACGGCGACAAGGTCAGCGGGCCCTTCGAGCCATCTGCGAACGTGGACAGGCCCAGGGACGTCATGCAGTTCGAACCACCCTCCCGGACCAAGCCCATGCTCCTTGCCCTGGTGCCGGTCCTGATTATGCTCGGGATGGCCTCCTTCCAGGTCGAGTCCGCCGATGACGTGCTCGTCGTCCTCGGTTTCATGTCCCCCTTCATCCTGGGCTCGTTGCTGATAGGAACGGGGTTCTTCCGACCGGGGGGCGCCCTTTGCATGGTCTTCGGCATCTTCGCGGGACTGGTCTTCGGCATCTTCGCCTGGCTGCTCATCTTCGGGTTCGGGCAGTACGCCGGAAGGCAGGCCATGATCAGCGGGCGCTGGTGGACCTATTACAAGCAGATGCTGGAGGAGCCCAAGGTGACGAAGGTCTAGCTCCGGGGTCTATCTGGCCATGGAGCGAGGTCCGGTTCAACAGGACAGCACGTGGTCCACCTGGTTGCCCTCCTTGACGAGGACTATCCTGGGACTGTGCTCCTCGTCGGGGCTCAGGTGGACGAAGGTGAAGATGGCGACGATGTCGCCCACGACGCCCATGCGCGCCGAGCCCCCGTTGAGGCCGATGGTCCCGTCGTCGGCGGGGATGGCGTAGGTCCACCACCTGGCACCGTTGGTGAAGTTGGCAACCAGCACCCTCTCGTAGGGTCGGACCCCGCCCGCCTCCAGCAGGTTCTTCCCTATGGCGATTGAGCCCTCGTAGTCCAGGTCGGACTCGGTGACCACGGCCCTGTGTATCTTGGTCTTGAGGACGGTCTCCAGCATGATGGTACCCTTCGTGCGGTTTTTCCGAAGGAGGGACATGGATATTAAGGTTTGTGACGGCAATTCCCTCGAATTTCGGGCACAACATCCAATGCAGTCTAACAAATTATTAATAATGTCCCGTCACTCCCCAGCGAGTCGAGGTAGAATCGATGGTAAGGGTACGTCCCCGGAGCCTTCGCAAGAAGTCCTACAAGGCACGCTCCGCCGAGAACCGGTGCCCAGTGTGCGGCAACCTCCGGACGGGAGGCAAGTGCACCAACCCTTACTGTACCAAGAGGCACCAGAACGAGCCCGAGGAGGGATGAGGCCCTCAGGGCCTGCCCTCGGCGTCCTGGACCCGCCTTTCGAGCCATTCCGAGGACCTGGTGGAGCAGCGCACGCCCATCTCCATCAGCTCCACGATGCGGTCCCTGAGGTCGGGCATGGCGATGGGGCGGTCGGCGACGACGATGGTGTCCAGTTCTCCCTCTATCTCGTCGCACAAATTGAGGAAGGCCGGCGGGTCCATACCGACCAGCACCCGGTGGAGGTACTCGTAGCGCTCGTCCAGGTCAGAGGGGAGGCCCGGCATCACGCCGAGGGAGGCGATCCGGCGGGGGGGCTCAAGGGTCAGGTCGTTCCAGATCTCCACCATCCCCCGGACGTCCTCCAGGGCCTCGCCGGGACCCACGTGCTCGAAGTCCACCGTCCGGATGAGCTCGAGGGTGCGGTCCCACTCCATGGCGACCCTGCCCTGGTGGACCTCCATGTGGGTCCTCTCGGCCCTGAGCTTCCCCAGGACCGTGCCCGGGGTCGCAACCGTTCCCTGCACCAGCTCACGCCCCGCCACGGTATGTGGCCACAAGGAGAAAAACCCTGCTGCCGGCATCGTTCAGCTCGCGGTGCATCTCGACAGAATCTATAATAGTGACTGACCCCCTTCAATGGGTCGGGCCTGTCAAGGGCCAAGGGGTCTGGACATGGACAACCTCCTCGAGGTACTGGTTGCATTCGTCCTAATCCTATCCCTGTTCCTCCTGGTATTCTCCTTCATCACGTACAGGCACACCGGGAGCCGCAAGATGCTGTTCATCATGGGCGTCTTCGTGCTGTTCACGTTGAAGGGGATACTGATGTCGCTCGCGCTGTTCTCGGACCTCGTGGACCTGGAACTGGACCCGGCGCTGGTCCTGATCGACCTGTTCATACTGATCACCCTCTACCTGATGATAATCGTGAAGTGAATCGAACGAGGTGGGATACAAAGGGGATCCAGACGAGATGAGGGACCTGCCTGCGGCGGAGGGGTGCCGCCGCGGGGGGTGGTGCGAACTTGGCTAAGACGAAGGAAGAGAAGGCCCTTGAACTAGGGGCTAGGAAGACCATATACGACTTCGTGGTTTCCTCCCCGGGTACTCACCTTCGGGAGATACAGCGCCGGATCGACCTGCCCCTGGGCACCGTCGAGTACCACCTCAAGTACCTGGTCGACAAGGAGATGCTGGTCGAGAAGGCCGACGGGAACTACAAGCGGTACTATCCCGTGGGCATGTACGGGTCCATCGACAAGAAGCTCCTCTCCCTCCTCCGCCAGGAGGTCCCACGCCGCATCGTTATGAAGCTGCTGCTCAACCCCGGGATCAACTTCAAGGCCCTCTCCGAGGGCTTCCAGGTCTCCGCCTCCACCCTCTCCTATCACCTGTCCAAGCTGGTCAAGGGCGACGTGGTCCGAAAGGTCAAGAAGGGGCGCGAGAGCCTCTACTACGTCAACAACCAGGATGATGTAGCCAAGGTCCTGCTGACACACCGCAAGTCCTTCCTTGATGGACTTGTGGAATCCTTCGCCAACCTGTGGGAGGAGTTCAAACTGTAACCAACGGGCGTCGCTGGGAGGAACGCCCCGTCCCTCGCACCGATGGGGCCTTCCCGAACACCCTGATGGCCTACGGCCGCCCGGCGGCGCCCGATCCTCCCACGGGTTGGTAACCCATCTAGCTGGTGCTCTATAGCCATTCGGTCCGATGGGGGCGGAGCGATGGAGGTTCAGGGTCCCAGCCAACGGGCGATGGTGACCACATCGTCGTAGCCCTCGGAACCGTCCTCGGATATGACCAACCACGACCGCTTGCCGCGACCCTCCACCTCGAACCCCTTCGAGGCCACGAGGGCGAGGGCGGGCTCGTTCCATCCCAGGTAGGCCGCCTCCAGCTTACGGATGTCGCCCCTCCCGATGGCCCACTCGATGAGGCCGTCCAGCAGTGCGGAGCCGATCCCCAGCCGCCTCCAGCCGGGAAGCACGTCCATGTGGATCTCGAGGACGTGCTCGCGGTGGTAGCCCATGGAGGGGTCGGGTGGCACCACGAACACGGCTCCCGCGATGTCCCCCTCCACGTCTGCAATCAGGAAGTGCTCGTCGAACCTGTGGTAGTCGGTGGCCAGGTCCGCCACGTCCAGCCGCGTCCCCGGCGCGTGCCCTGAACCGTCCGGCACCAGGGCCACGAAGCGCCGCCAGGCCGCCAGGTCGGCGGGGGTCTTGAAGCGGATGATGGCCGTCCGTCCGTCCTTGAGCACGTGGTCGCTGCGATGGGAGTACTGCACGACCCACGATTGTGCGCGTCGCATTGATTACCTTTCCGGGTAACCGGAAACGCAAAGTCATCGTAGGGTGTTGTCCCGTGGGAGGGAAGGACCATGAGGTGCCCCACCTGCGACCACGAGATGACCGCCATCCAGGCGGAGCACATAGAGGTGGACATGTGCACCAACTGCGGGGGCATCTGGCTCGACGACTCGGAGTTCGAGAACCTCCTGGGCACGGTCAGGTGCCCCAAGTGCGACCAGCTGATGTACATGCGTGACTTCCGGGGCGTCGAGTACGACGTATGCCTCCACTGTGGCAGCATCTGGTTGGACCGGGGGGAATTGGGGACCCTGGTGGAGCGGGAGCCCTCTGATGTCGGACGCGTGTCCCACCTGGCCGGCTTCCTCGACGAGACGAACCTCGCCCGCAACCTGGCGATAGCCAAGACCGAGAGGATAGGGGACCTAGACACCTCCGACCCCGTCATCGACGAGATCTTCCTCATCCACGGGTCGGGCATCCTGGTCGCCCACGCCACCCGGAGACTCAAGCCGGACCAGGACGACACCATCCTCTCGGCCATGCTGGTCGCCATCCAGTCCTTCGTCCAGGAGAGCTGGAAGGACGAGACGGACACCACCCTCAGGGAGATAGCCTTCGGGAGCCGACGCATCCTGCTCGAGGGGGGTGACCACATGCTCCTTGCCGTGGTCGTCGCCGACGACGAGACCCTGGGACCCGACGATATCGACAGGACCCGGGGCGAGATGAAGGAGGTCGTGCTGGCGGTGGAGAGCCAGTTCAAGGAGGTCCTGGAGGAGTGGGACGGCTTCGTCGAGCGGTTCCGCGGCGCCCGGGACATCATCTCGAGGATATTCGAGTGACCCACATCCTTTAAGAGTTCACTTGATAAGAACGGATACCACAAACATAATATCCCACTTTGACACAGTGTGTCATGGGGTTCCTCATGCGAAGTGAGATCGCGCAATGGGGTGTGCTGATTATCATAGTGTGTCTTTTAGTGGGTACCAATGGACTTTGGGTCACTACACCAGGAGACGCAGATGGTTTTGATGAAAATGTGGACCTGTATCCGCGGGCACTGCCTAATGACCTAACAACGACCCCCGATGGGCATGAATCATGGACACATCCTGGGCCCTACTCTGGTTCACCCACCATTGGCCCATCCGCATCCCGATGTGCGGTCCATCACTTCTACGAACTTCCCTTCGATCCCGACGTGAGGGCGTACCTGGATACCTTCAATCGGATTAGACCGCTTCAGACCGAGCCATCACCGATCGGACCCCCGGGACCGTTTGACCTAGAGGACCTCTTGTACCTAGAGGACATAGACGAGGTCCTCGACCTCACCGACGAGCAGAGGGCGTTCCTCGAGGAGAACTACATGGTCGGGACCTCCAACACGGTCAAGGACCTCTGGTACTTCTCCGAGGGTTACCAGTACCTCTTGGAAGGCTGGCAACTGCCCACCTTCATCACCTCAGATTCCGTGGTGGACGCCTTCCACCTCATGTTCGAGGACATCCTCATCGACCTGGAGGAGACCCTCCTGACCGAGCAGGCGATTGTCTTCTCAGAGAACATGATGCTACTGGCCGACGCGCAGCGGGATGCCCTACCAGAGGAGGGCAAGTACCTGGCGGAGGGGAACGTGGCCTTCTTCGGTGCCGCGCTGCGTTTGCTGGAACCCGAAGCCGTGATTCCGGACTACGCCGAGGAGGATGTGACCGAGATATGCAGTCTCATCGAGAACGCAACGGGTTTCCATCCAGTGCCTGGCTTCGAGCATTCAGAGGACTTCACCCAGTACAAGCCCAGGGGCCACTATACCCAGTCAGAGGAGCTGGAGCGGTACTTCCGGGCCCTCATGTGGTACGGTCGGATAACCTTCCGGGGTGACGACCTCGAGGCCACCCAGAGGGCGGTGTTGGCTTCCCTGGCCCTCACCACCGACGCATTCGCAAGGGACTCCTACCATTACCTCACGAAGGCCATCGATTACCTCGTCGGTCCCCCCGACGACCTGACGTGCCTTGAGTACGCCGATGCCGTCAGTGCCATGATAGGCAAGGTGGACACTGATTACAAACAGGTCCTTGACGAGGACCTCGTGGCTGGTCTCCAGGAGTACCTCAAGGATTACCGTCCACCCAGGATCCAGTCTGGCCTGAGCTTCCCTGGCAAGCCCGAGTGGGGCCTGCGTATCATCGGCCAGCGGACCGTTCCCGACTCCTATATATTCACCCAGTGCACTTTTGACAGGCTACCGAGCAGGATGATGCCCACCGTCCTAGACGTGATGGCGGTCCTGGGCTCAGACAAGGCCTTGAGCAGGGAGGACTTCACCTGCTGCCCCGAGCTGGAGGACCGCTTAGGGGAACTCCGGGACGAGATGGAGGAACTGCCGGAGAGCACCTACGACGATACCGCCTACTGGGGATGGCTCCACTCCCTGCAGGCGCTCCACGAGGAGGTGGAGTCGGAGGACCTGCCCGAGTTCATGGGAACGGATGCCTGGGAGGCGAAGCAGCTCAATGCCCAGGCTGCCTCATGGACCCAGCTGACCCATGACACCTGTCTCTACAGGAAGCAGAGCTATTCCTCGCTTACTTGCGTACCTCGAACCTCATGGTTCGTGTACGTCGAGCCTGTTCCTGACCTATATTCCCGGATGGAACGGTTGGTTGACAACATGAGGACCAGGCTCTCGGATCTGGATCTGCTATCCGAGGCAACATCGAAGAAGCTGGATAGGTTCTCTACTCTGCTGTCGATGCTCCATCAACAGGCCGTGCAGGAGTTGGACGGGACCGATCCCAGTGAATGGAACATGCGGGGCCTTAGCTTCTACCATGACTGGCTGACCAGTCTCTACACGGACAGACCGAAGACGGTGGTGGTCAGCGACGTCCACACCGACCCCAACTCCGGGACCTGCCTCCAGGAGGGGGTCGGGACCCTGAAGTTCATCGTGGTGGCGGTTCCCTACGGTGACGGGCATGTCGCCTGTGTCGGCGTCGTGTTCCAGCACCACGAGTTCGTCCGCTCCCTGTCCGATGGCCGCCTCACCGACGAGGAGTGGAAGGAGATGCTGGAGGACGGCACCGCTCCCGAGCCCGCGCCCTGGGCCGCAGACTTCATACTGTAGTTCGGTGTGCAATGAGGTCCGTCTGCCCCTCAAGACCCGACTACATGTAGAGGTCTCATATATTAGCTTTGAACGACGTGAGCGTCGTGGGGTTATCCATGGTTAAAGGAATGGTAATTAAGGCAATGGCAGTGCTTATTGCCATCACCATCGTCATCTCCGGTGGTTGGCTGTTGCACGCGAGGAACGTGGGCGATGGTGGGGACGGACCACCCCTGCCTCCCGTGAACTCTATGGCCGTGCCGTTCGAGCTGGAGTTTAAAGACCCATCGTACGAGACCATGGCGGAAGGGTACGCATTGCCCCTCTTGCCCGAGGACCTCATCGGACTCCAGGACATTATCGATTCCCTTGACCTCACTGACGAACAGCTCCAGCACCTCCTCGAGTACGGCATGGTCGGTTTGTCCACCGGTCCAGGGAAGTTCGAGACCTTCCACGAGGCGTATACGTGGATAGAGGAGTTCGAGGGCCTTCCCACCTTCATCACCTCGGACTCTGTTCTGGATGCCTACCACCTTCTGTTCGACCGGATGCTCCAGATACTGGAGTACGATCTCCTCTACGAGCAGGTGGAGTACTTCTCCAAGAGGATGATGGAGCTCTCCGACGCCCAGCGGGGCGTCCTTCCCCGGGAGCTCCGCCACCTGGCGGAGGGGAACGTGGTCTTCTTCGGCACCGCCCTTCGCCTGCTTGACCCGGACGCCAACGTGCGACCGTACGCCGAGGACGAGGTCGAAAGGTTCGTTGACCTCATCGAGGGGGCCGAGGGGTCGAGTACCCCCCCTGGGTTCGAGGACATGTCGGATCTGGCGGTGGAGGACTTCACCCAGTACAAGCCCAGGGGACACTACACCAACTCCGAGAAGTTGTCCCGTTACTTCCGAGCGATGATGATGTACGGAAGGCTCACCTTCGCAGGAGAAAGCGATGACCTGACCCGGAGGGCCATCCTAATATCGCTGGCCATCGACGGCCATGAGGGCGTCTCCTCCGCCCACTTCCGCATGGCCTCCGTCCTCCGGTTCATCGTGGGCGCGCCAGATGATCTCACCTTCGACGAGTACAAGGACACCGCCGACGAGGTGTTCGGACCCATGGACGATGACCTCGGGGCTCTCCCCGATGACGCGAAGTTGAGGGAGTTCCAGAACGTGATGAAGGACCTCAGGCCTCCCAGGATAGAGTCGGGCATCACCGGCCCAGGCGAGGTCATGTGGGGACTGTGCGTCTTCGGACAGGGGTCGGTCATAGACTCCTACGTCTTCGAGAAATGCGTGTACTCCGAGGTACCCGACAGGTTCATGCCCTCCTCCATCGACGCCATGGCGGCTCTTGGCTCCCAGGAGGCCTGGGACAGGGAGCCCTTCGCGGACTTCGACCCCCTGTTCGAGGAGAACCTGATGGGCCTCAAGGAGGAGTTCGAGGGATACGACCAGGAGGACTGGGCCACGAGCCTGTACATGGCCTGGCTCCACACCCTCCAGGCTCTCAACGAGGACACCAGCGCCCCTGGGTACCCGCCATTCATGGGGACCGATAGCTGGGAGGCCAAGCAGCTCAACTCCCAGCTGGGCTCTTGGACACAGCTCACCCACGACACCATCCTCTACCGGAAGCAGTCGTACACCGACTGGGCGGGCGGACCGAGCGTACCTTGGACCGAGTTCACCTACGTGGAGCCCGTCCCGGAATTGTACTCCAGGCTCGGGGACATGGTCGGGGCGACCCTGGCGGGATTGGAGGGGCTCTCCCTCGTAACCCCGGACATCACCTCCAGGCTCACCGACCTGGCCGATCGTCTCGACTGTCTCGAGCGCGTTTCCATCGCCGAGCTGGAGGGAACCGAACCCGACCCGGAGGACCTCGTGGCCTGCCGGTACATGTACCAGATCACCATCTGGAATACCGTGGAAGGCGAGGAGGAGACCGAGGTCAAGAGCAAGACCGTGGTGGTCAGCGATGTCCACACCGACCCGAACTCGAACACCTGCCTCCAGGAAGCGGTCGGATACGTGAAGCTGATGGTGGTGGCCGTCCCCACCGACGATGGCCCAGTTCCCTGCGTCGGCCCGGTCTTCGTCCACCACGAGTTCGTCCGCTCGCTATCCGAGGGCCGCCTCACCGACGAGGAGTGGAAGGAGATGCTGGAGGACGGCACCGCTCCCGAGCCCGCGCCCTGGGCCGAAGACTTCATACTGTGACGCCCGTCAGGGACCGTTCTGTACGAAACCAACATGTTGAAATACGACGGACCCAACTGTGTCCACGGGGTCATCGTGTGAGGCCACTAATCAAGGGGGCCGCCGTCGTCCTGGCGGTGGCGCTTGTCGTGTCGTCAGCGTTCTACTGGTACGGACAGCAGACCCACGGTCCCGGTGACGAGGTCCACAACGGGCCCCTCCCACCCGTGGGGGCGATGGAGGTCCCCTTCGTCCTGGAATTCGAGGAACCCCAGTACACTCCCTCTGGACCCACATACCTGCTCCCGGTAGACCTGGAGGCGGTCGTGAGTGTCGACCGGATGGACAACGCACTCTCCCTGACACCCGAGCAGCTGGAGTTCCTCCGGGTGAACGGCATGGTCGGATTGTCCGGACCGTCGGAGAGGTACCTGAAGTTCTTCGACGCCTACGAGTGGATAGAGGAGACGGTGAAGCTTCCCACCTTCATCACATCGGATTCCATGCTCGACGCGTACCACCTCATATTCCAGAAGGTCCTCCGGGACATCGAGGACCAGCTCCTTTACGAGCAGCTGGAGTTCCTGTGCCGGAGGATGGTGACCCTGTCCGACGAGCAGCGGGAAACCCTGGACCTGGACCAGAGGCACCTGGCCGAGGCGAACGTGGTCTTCTTCGCCGTCGGCCTTCGCCTGCTGGACCCGGACGCCGAGGTCCCCGCCTACGCGATCGAGGACATGGAGACCATCCTCGACCTTATCGACGATGCATCCAGCTGGACCGTTCCCCCCGGGTTCGACCACATAGAGGACTTCACGCAGTACGTGCCCCGTGGCCACTACACGTCCTCTGAGAGGTTGACCCGCTACTTCAAGGCGATGATGTGGTACGGCAGGATGAACTTCAGGGGCTCGGACCAGGACCAGACCGCCCGGGCCGTGATGGCCTCCGTCGCCCTGATGGGGGACGAGGACGCCTCCTCGGCCTACCTCAGGATATACTCGGTGGTCCGCTTCATCGTCGGTGCCCCCGACGACCTCACCCCCTTCGAGTACGCCGAGGTGGCGAGGCGGGTCACGGGAGAGGACGCGCCGACCCCCGCGTCGCTTCTGGAGGGCGGCACCTTGGGAGAGGTCACGGAGGAGTTGGGCAAGCTCAGGAAGCCCAGGATCCTGTCCGACATCGTGTTCCCCTGGGAGGAGACGTGGGGCATGCGCCTCTTCGGTCAGGCCTTCGTCTACGACTCTTACATCTTCCAAAGGGGCGTGTACGACGTGGTCCCGGACCGGTTCATGCCATCGGCGATCGACGTGATGGCCGTTCTGGGCTCCAACGAGGCGTGGGAGAGGGAGCCCTTCGGGGATTATGATGACTCCTTCGAGGTCAACATGGAGGCCCTGCGGTCCGAGATAGGGACGTGGGACGACGAGGAGTGGGGAGACAGCCTGTACAATGGCTGGCTCCACTCGCTCCAGGCGCTCCACAGGGAGGTCCCAGCGGGGGACTGCCCCGCCTTCATGGGCACGGAGGCCTGGGAGGCGAAGCAGCTCAACACCCAGCTGGCCTCTTGGACCCAGCTCACCCATGACACCCTGCTCTACCGCAAGCAGTCGTACACGTACTCCTATGGAATACACGGGTTGACCAACTTCACCTACGTGGAGCCCGTACCCGAGCTCTACTCGCGGCTCGGCGACATGGTCAAAGCCACCATCGCCGGCCTCTCCGCGCTCTCCCTCTTGACCCCTGAAGTGGAGGAGAAGCTCGGCGAGTTCGAGGACATCCTCGAATGCCTCGAGAGGGTCTCCATCGCACAGCTGACCGGCGCAGAGGCCGACCAAGGGGACATCGATATCTGCAGGAAGGCCTATGAGATCACCAAGTGGGAGATACCGGACGACGAGTACCCGCCCAGGGAGGGCGAGTTCTTCGAGGCGAAGACCGTCGTGGTCAGCGACGTCCACACCGACCCGAATTCTGGAAACTGCTTGCAGGAGGGGGTCGGGTTCGTCAACTTCATCATCGTCGTGGTCCCCTCCGAGTACGGTCTGGTGGCATGTGTCGGGCCTGTGTTCTGCCACTACGAGTTCGAGCGTTCCCTCTCCGATGGCCGTCTCAATGATGAGCAGTGGGCCAGCATGCTGGAGGACGGCACCGCTCCCGAGCCTGCGCCCTGGGCCACGGACTTCATCCTCTAGAGGGCTCGACTACATGTAGAGGTTTAATATATCAGGTTGACACAACGTGGGGAGCGTGGGGTTGCGTATGTTGAAAGATGTGCTGATGAAGGTATCTGCAATACTGGCCGTGGGCATACTGATCAGCGCCTTGGGATGGCTCTGGTTGGCGAACCCGGACGACAGCGAACAACCTTGGGTGCCTCCAGTTGGCATCGGACTTGCTACACCCTTCGTCGTAGAATTCGATGACCCCACCTACAAGGTCGACCCCCTCGATTACTCCCTGCCCCTTTCCGAGGACGAGGTGGTCAATCTCCAGAGCATTACCAGCTCCGAAAGCCTTACCCAGGCCCAGTTGCGGTTCCTCTTGAACAACGGGATGGTCGGGCTCGCCCAGAACGGTCAGGGCTTCATCTCCTTCTCGTCAGCATACGAACGAATCCAGAAGGACTATGGTCAACCCACCTTCATAACCTCTGACTCCGTCCTGGACGCCTACCACCACATCTTCGAGGGCGTGATCATCGAGCTAGAGACCGACGACCTCTCGGAGAAGGCCCGGGTGATGGCCGAGCGTCTGATGTGGGCCTCTCACGCTCAAATCGCCGGCCTCCCCGAGGATGAACAAGATCTGGCGAGGATGAACGTTGTCTACTTCGGCGTCGCCCTTCGGATCTTCGACCCCGATGCGAACGTGCCTAGATACGCCGAGGTGGACATCGGGAAGATCATCGAGAAGATAGAGAACGCCCAGGGCACCCTCGAGATACCGGGGTTCCACCAGGAGGAGGATTTCACCCAGTACAAACCCAGAGGCCACTACACCAGGTCACCGGAGCTCACCTGGTACTTCAAGGGGATGATGTGGTTCGGCCGCATCACGTTCCAAGGCAAGTACGACGATGAGACCCAGAGGGCGGTCCTCGTCGCCCAGGCCCTCAAGGACGACAAGCTGGCATGGAACGCCTACGCCTCCATGTCGAACGTCATCGACTTCATGGTGGGCCAGCCCGACGACCTTACGGCACAGGAGGTCCTGAAGGCCGCCGAGGATATCATGGGACCCTTGGACGGGTCCTTCGATGCCCTGTTCGACCAGGCCAAGCTGGACGAGCTCAAGGAGGTCCTCGCGGACCTAAGGCCCCCCAAGATCAACTCGGATGTCACCGGCGGTGGCGATAAGGTCTGTGGCATGAGGGTGTTCGGACAACGATACGTGCCCGACTCGTACATCTTCCAGGAACTGGTCTACTCCAAGGTACCCGACAGGTTCATGCCCAGCTGCCTCGACGTTTTCGCCGTGATGGGTTCGGAGGAGGCCTGGGACCGGGAGGACTTCGACGTATACGGACCCGAGTTCGATACCCAGATCGTCGGCCTCCACAGCGAGTTCGATTCATACGCCGACCACGTCTGGACCCAGACCCTCTACTGGTCATGGCTCCACTCCCTCAAGAGCCTCCACGAGTCGGCCCAGAGCCATGATGGACCGGGGTTCATGCAGACCCGAGCCTGGTCAGCCAAAGAGCTGAACACCCAGGTCGCGTCCTGGACCCAGCTGACCCATGACACCTTGCTGTATCGGAAGCAGAGCTACACCGAGAAGGGAGGTATGTCAACGCCGTCGGACATCGTATACGTGGAGCCAGTTCCCCAGCTCTACTCGCGCGTGGGCGACATGGTCGAGGCGACGCGCAAGGGCCTTGAGAGCCTGGGCATGGGAAGCGATCTTGTCTTCGGGAAGCTGGCCCTATATGAGGAGACGCTGGAGGTGCTCGAGAGGGTGGCCATCGCCGAGATGGAAGGCAGGACTCCGAGTGCATCCGACATCTCCTCGCTCAGGAATTATTACAAAACCATCGGCAGCCTGAACGAGATGGTCGACGGGGAGGACACCAAGACCATCCTGGTCTCCGACGTCCACTCCGATCCCAACTCGGATATCTGCCTACAGGAGGGCGTCGGGCCCGTCCGCCTTATGATCGTCGTCATTCCAACCGAGGAAGGTAACATCGTCGCATTCGGTGCCGTGTTCGAGCACTACGAGTTCACCCAGCCGATGTCCAACAGGCTCTCCGACGAGGAATGGACGGCCATGCTGGAGGACGGGACGGCCCCCGAGCCGGCACCGTGGGCGAAGGACTTCAATCCGTGAGTTTCAGAAGTCGGTGTCGTCGTCGCACTCGGGGTCATCATCGCATTCCGGCCCGTGCTTCGGGCAGATGTCATGGATGGGGCAGGAGCACTTCTTGTGGTACCTGCAGGGCTCCTCGGCCGTCCTGCTCAGGCCCTGGGACTTTTACTTGGACAGGCCGTCGGGGAATACCGTGACGGCCGTCCCGTACCTCTCCGACATCTTCTTGGCCGCCAGGTAGTTGGCTCCTGATGAGATGCCCACGCAAAGGCCCTTGACGTTGGTCAGGTACTGGGCCGCCCCCGATGCCGGTGCACCACCGCAGAACAGTCCGGATTGAAAAGAATGTTTCCTAAATGGCTTTCGGGCGGCCCAACATCCCGGAGACACCGGAAACCTCATCTATCCTGGTTGGAATCCCGACCAGGGATGTCCATGGAACCCATCAAGGCACCTCGCGGCCTGGAGCTGAGCTGCAAGAACTGGCGCACCGAGGCGGCCCTCCGGATGTTGATGAACAACCTGGAGAACGCCGAGGTCCCCGAGGAACTGATCATATACGGGGGGACCGGACGGGCCGCCCGCAACTGGGATGCGTACCACGCCATCGTCCGCGAGCTGCGGGAGCTGGACGACGAGCACACCCTCCTGGTCCAGTCGGGCAAGCCCGTGGGCGTCTTCAAGACCCACCCCGACGCGCCCCGGGTCCTCATCGCCAACTCCAACATCGTCGCCCACTGGGCCACCTGGGAGAACTTCCGCCGCTGGGAGCGGGAGGGTCTCACCATGTACGGCCAGATGACGGCCGGCAGCTGGATCTACATAGGCACCCAGGGCATCCTCCAGGGGACCTACGAGACCTTCGCCGCGGCCGCCAAGAAGCACTTCGGCGGCTCCCTCAAGGGCAGGACCGTCCTCACCGCAGGCCTGGGCGGAATGGGCGGGGCCCAGCCCATGGCCGTCACCATGAACGAGGGCGTGGCCGTGTGCGTCGAGGTGGACGAGGCCCGCGTGGACAAGCGCATCGCCACCGGCTACCTGGACAAGAAGACCCACAGCCTGGACGAGGCCGTCAAGATGGCCCAGGACGCAGCGGCGGACGAGGAGGCCGTCTCCATCGGCGTGGTGGCCAACGCCGCCGACACCCATCCTCGGCTCGTCAGGGAACGCATCGTGCCCGACATGGTGACAGACCAGACGTCGGCCCACGACGCCCTGGGAGGGTACATCCCCGCCGGGATACCCTTCAAGGCCGCCCTCAAGCTCCGCCAGACGGACCCAAAGCAGTACATCCGCCGTTCGATGGACTCGATGGCCAAGCACGTGAAGGCCATGCTGGAGTTCCAGAAGATGGGAGCCGTGGTGTTCGACTACGGCAACAACATCCGCCAGCAGGCCTTCGATGAGGGAGTGTCCAACGCCTTCGACTTCCCGGGCTTCGTGCCCGCCTACATCCGCGACCTGTTCTGCGATGGTCGGGGCCCCTTCCGCTGGGTCGCCCTCTCGGGGGACCCGGAGGACATCGCCATCACCGACCGCATGGTCGTCGAGATGTTCCCAGAGAACGAGGCCCTGGTCCGCTGGATCAAGCTGGCCGGTGAGCGGGTCAAGCACATGGGCCTGCCCTCGCGGGTGTGCTGGCTGGGCTACGGCGAGCGGGCACGCTTCGGCCTCGCCATCAACGAGAGGGTGGCATCGGGGGAGATCACCGCGCCCGTGGTCATCGGCCGCGACCACCTGGACTGCGGCAGCGTGGCCAGCCCCAACCGGGAGACGGAGAGCATGAAGGACGGGTCCGACGCCATCGCCGACTGGCCCATACTGAACGCCCTCATCAACACCGCCTCGGGGGCGACCTGGGTGTCGGTCCATCAGGGCGGAGGCGTGGGCATACCCTACGCCCTCCATGCCGGGATGGTCATCGTCGCCGACGGGACGCCCGAGGCCGCCAAGCGGTTGGAGCGGGTGCTGACCGCCGACCCTCAGATGGGGATAATCCGACACGCCGACGCGGGCTACAAGCAGGCCATCGATAATGCCGAGGCCAACGGGATCGTCATTCCGACCCGGCGGAAGGACGAGTAGACTGCTCCTCCATGTCCTCCACCGTCACACCAGGATGATGGTACCGTCCCATCCCCATCGTCTTGCCGTCCCACTCGATGACCCCCTCGGGGCACCAGTGAAGGCAGGCGAAGCACTGCTCGCACCGGTATTGCCAGACGGGGCGGCCGTCCCTGAGCTGGATGTTGCCTACAGGGCACACCCGGGTGCAGGTACCGCAGGAAGTGCATCCGTCACGCACGGTGAACCTCCTGTCCTTCTCGTGGAGCTTCCTCTTGGAATTGAGGTAGTAGCTGCGGACACCGGGTCTGTACCTCCAGTGCTCCTTCTCGCCCGGGGACCTGCGCTTCACCTTCTCGATGATGGCGTCCACCTGGGCGTCGGCATTCTCCTGGAGCGCCCGGAGCCTCGCGCCGTCAGGCATGGGGAAGACCGGCACGTAGTTCTGGACAGTCTTGACGTGGAAACCAGCGGTGAGCCCATGGGCCCTCTCCTCCAGAGCCTTGGTCAGGTCCTGGAAAGCCCTGCCCGAGTGGCCTCCGTAGGTGGCCACGGCGAACACGTAGGTGCCATGGGGCGCACTGAGCTTGCGGGCGAACCTGAGCACCACATCGGCGGGGCCCCAGTGGTGGACCGGGTAGACCAGGGCGACGGTGTCCGCTCCAGGCTTGACCTCCTTGATGTCCACGTACCTGACCATAGGGATGGGCGGCGGCCCCATCATCTCCTTGGCCAGCCTGCGGGCGGCCACCAGGGAATTTCCCGTACCGGTGAAGTAGTAGACGATGATCCCGGGACTCATGTCGCCTCCAGCCCTTACGACCACTGGACCTCGCTCCAAGAACAAGGATTCCCCACCCGGGATTTTAAGTCTTCGCCGGGGGTTGGCGTGGAAGCGCCGGACCGTCATCCCGGGTGGGGAGGGGGGTTTCGTTTGGGGGAGGGAGGGGGAGGGCCTAGCCGATCCAGCGCACCGCCTCGGCCGGGTTGGTCCGGGAGGCCTTGTATGCAGGGATGAAGGTGCACACGATGGCGGCTACGATGGTGATGCCGATCACCATGAGTATGTGGTTCCAGGGGATCACGAAGTCTATGGCAAAGTCCGTCATGCTGGTCGACCAGATGCCGTATCCGGTGACTATGCCCGTCCCGAGGCCTATTAGTATCCCGACCACGGTGACGAAGAGCATCTCGGTTGAGAAGACACCCAGGACCATGCCCCTTCGGAAGCCGATGGCGCGCATGATGCCGATCTCCTGCCTGCGCTCGATCACCGAGCGGACGGCGAGGACGCCCAGGGAGGCAACGCCGACCACCAGACCGAGGCCCATGAACAGGGTGAACATGGAGAAGATCCGGTCGATGGCCTGGTTGTAGTCCGCGATGAGGTCGTCGAAGACTAGGACGTTCATGCCGACGGCGGAGAGGTCCGATTCCAGGTCCATGGCCACCTCCCACTGATCCTGACCGTCCTTGACGGTCAGCAGGAACAGGGTGTCGCCCCGGAGGTGGGGGAAGTCGGCCCGGAGGCCCTCCTTCTGGACGAACACACCCATGAAGGCGAACTCGTCCGCGACGCCGATGACCGTGTAGTTGCGGGACCCGCCAGGGCCCGAGCCGTCGGACACCTGGAGGACGGCGCCGACCCCTATCTCTGGCCAGTTGCCGGCCGTTATCTTGTCGACGATGCAGACGTCCGGGTCCCCGGCGACCGCGAGCCAGACGTCACGGTCGCTTCCATAGTCGGAGGAACGGTCGGCGAACCCGTACTCGATGTAGGAGGCGAAGCCCTCGTCGATACCGAACAGGGCTCTGTAGGATGGACCGTAGATCGTCAGTTCCTCTCCGTCCACTACGTAGTTCCCGTAGATGTAGTGCTCCGTGATACCGTGGGCGTTGTCGATCTTGTTGTCCAGGGTGTCGTACGAGACCGCGGGCAGTCCACCGTCCTCACCGCTGAAGGTGATGTTGTGGACGTTCTCGATGGGCATCGACGGGGAGGCGAGAAGGTCGTAGCCGCCCTTCTCGCCGTCGGCGTTGGGGTTGAAGATGGACCCCATGATGGAGAAGACCACCACGATGAAGATGATGAGTCCGAACATCGCGATGGTCATCGCCGTCCGAAAGCCCTTGTAGAGGGGATGGGCAATGGCGGGGGTGCCGACGGCCTTGCCGCGTGGGGTCCGGGCCAGGAGCCGCCCCACACCCCCGACGATGAGCGTCGAGTTGGAGACGATGGCCAGGACCGCGCCGCCGACCAGCAATATGCCGATCACCACGGTCGCGAGCATTCCCTCGGAGCCATCGGCCTCAAGGGTGAACAGGCCCCAGATGGAGTATCCGAGGATGCCGATGCCCATGAGGGAGTTGGCCACCTCGGGGGAGATCCACCTCTTGAGGACCATGCAGATGCCCATGATCGCCAGGGATGGACCGAGGGCCATGATGATGACGGAGTCCGCCGGTCCGAAGCCCAGGAGGCTCAGGCCGAGGCCCACGACGAGGAGGGCGCCGCCCTGGTAGACGTGCTTCATACCTCCCTTGCGGGTCCTGGGCTCCTCCATCGACCGGATGGCCCGGACGATGTTCAGCTTGCTGACCTTCCACGACGAGTAGGCCACCGTCACGATGGTGATGAGCGACCCCACGCAGAAGGCGATGAGCAGGCTGGAGTTCTTGTAGTAGAAGGGGATGGTGTCGGCAGTGCTGTCGACGGCCCCAAGGAACGCGTTGATGAGCGCCCAACCGATCAGCAGCCCGACGAAGGTGCCGATGGTCGCCGCGATGAGGCTGTACACCACACCCTCGAAGGTGAAGGTGCGGACCAGGCTGCTGCGCCTCATCCCGATGGCCCGGGAGATGCCCAGCTCCTTCTTGCGCTCCTCGGCCAGCATGGTGAAGATGTTGATGATGAGAAGGGTGCCCGCGATGACGGTGAAGCTGGATGCGAGGAGGAGAAGGAGCCCGATGTCGTCCGAAGCGGCCTCCGCCGCCTCGACGCCCTTCTGCTTGCTGGAGTCGACCGAGAACTGGTCACCGGTCATCCCGACCGCGGGGGCCATATCCGAAAGGGAGGCCTCGAGGGCCGCGACGGCGTCATCGGAGTGCTTCACGCCCTCGACCACATCACCGTTGTTGGATACCTTGATGGCATTGATGGCACCCGGCGCGCCGATGATGTCCTGGGCGGCCTCGAGGGTGACGTACACCGTCCTGCCGTCGTTGTGGGCCGCCTTCCCGGTGGCCTTCACGATATGCATCACGGTCAAGGTCACGAAGTGGATGTCATTCGATGACCCGGAGGTATCACCACCAGGATCAGCGGTGGCGTTGGCCAGCAAGGGTGGTATGTAGTACACCATGATACTGTCACCGACGTCGATCCTGGCCGACCTGGCCAGGGAGGTGGTGACGACGGCATCGAGGGGACCGAGGGAGGCGCCGGTGACCTCCTTCCCGTCATTGGTCTCGAAGGCGCCCAGGTCCCGGTCCTTATCAAAGTCGATGCCCTGAAGATTGACGCCGGTCTCCGTCTGCCCGTCCGCCAGGTTGTTGATGGAGGTGCCTCGGAGGATGATCAATGGGGAGAGTCCGTCGGTGATCGCTCCCACATCCTCGTCGGCGGCGAGGGCCTCGTAGACGGAGTGGTCGAAGGTACCGCTGGCTTCGGCGGTGATCCACTCGTCCACCAGGTACTGCTCCGTGAATACGTCCTCGACTATCCAGTACTCCATGCTGTCCGAGGCCACCAAGGAGGCCGACAGGATCGCCGTGCCCACCATCAGGCCGAGGATGACCACGGTGGTCTGGGACCGGCGCCGGAAGGCGTTCCGGAGGGACATCTTGAAGAACACGGGCTTCCGGATGGCGAAGGCGGCCACGACACCGAGGATCGCTAGTACTACAACGGCCAGGAAGATCGCCAGGCCCCAGTTGGGGTCATCAAGGATGAATTGTGCCATTACCTCACTCCCCTTGGTCCTTGGGCTCCTTCATCAGGCTGCCTGGGGGGTGCCCTTGGGTTGGGCGACCCTCGCGGTCTGCGGCGCCGGGGTGCTCGTTGACCTGCCCTTGCCGTTGTGCTCGATGTGCTTGATCACGCCCTCGTCCATGTGCACGATCCTGTGGGCCATGTGACCCACCATCTCGTCGTGGGTCACGACGATGTAGGTCTGTCCCAGCTCCTCGTTGAGGCGGCACAGCAGTTCCATGATCTGCCGGGAGTTCTTCGTGTCCAGGTTGCCCGTGGGCTCGTCGGCCCAGATGATGGCGGGCTCGTTGACCAGGGCACGGGCGATGGTCACCCGCTGCTGCTGTCCACCGGACATCTCGGCGGGCTTGTGGGCCGCCCAGTCCCGGAGGCCGACCAGGTCGAGGGCCTTGAGGGCCTGCTCGCGGGCGAGCCGGGTCTTGACCCCCGACACCAGCAGGGGCAGCTCCACGTTCTCCACCGCCGACAGGACGGGAAGCAGGTTGTAGGACTGGAAGATGAAGCCCATCCTCTTGGCCCTGTGGTCCGTCTTCTCGCGGTCCTTCATCCCGGCAAGTCCGATGCCCTCTATGTAGATGTCACCGGAGTTGATCTCGTCGATACCGGAGAGGCAGTTGAGGAGCGTGGTCTTGCCGCACCCCGAGGGGCCCATGATGGCGACCATCTCGCCCTTCTCCACCGTCAGGTCGAGGCCCCGCAGGGCCTTCACGACCACGTCACCGGTATCATAGTCCTTCACTACGTTCAGCGCTTCCACTATAGGCATTTGATTCGACCTCCCATCAATCGCGACGGGATTTCTAATTCCTTCAAGCTGAATCGTCCTATTTAAAGCATATAGGAAGAAACCTTCGACCAAAAGGGTAGCCAAGCTTATATATTATGGATAACCACGGCGGAGCCGATATATAGAGCCAGGTGCATGTGAGAATCACTGGTACCTTGCGCACGTCACGTTGGACCGTCGTTTTGACGGTCGTCCTGCTCATACTCATGCCCGCAACGGCCCCTGCCCTCGGGTCCACGGAGGGCGGGCCCTTGGCGGACGAGAGGACGGTCTTCGACGACGTGACCTCCCAGGCGGGCTTCCCCGACGAGCTGGGACGCACCCGGGTCGCGTGGGGCGACTACGACGGCGACGGATGGGAGGACCTTCTCCTTGACGGGAGGATGCTGTGGAGGAACGACCAGGACGGCACCTTCACCGACGTGACCGCGGCGGCGGGCCTCGGTAGCATCAACAGCGTGGGAGGCGTCTGGGCCGACTACGACAACGATGGCGATCTGGACTTCTACGCCATCGTCCGCAGCAAGACGGCCAGGGACGCCCTCTGGCGCAACGACGGCGACGGCACCTTCACCGATGCGACCATGCAGAGCGGGGAGATCTACGACTTCCTCCCCTCCGAGGGGGCCGCCTGGGGCGATTACGACAACGACGGGTTCGTGGACCTCTACGTGGCCAACTACGAGACGGCCTCGGTGGACAGCGAGGCCGAGCTGGGCATCGGCACGCCGGACGTCCTTTACAGGAACATCGGCAACGGCAGGTTCGAGAACGTCACGGGTTTCGCCGATGTCGAGCTGGACGGCCAGCCCCTCTGCGGACGCGGCGTGGTCTGGGCCGACTACGACGACGACGGCGACCTGGACATCTACGTCAGCAACTACCGGTTGGACCCCAACCTGCTGTGGGAAAACCTGGGGGACAGCTTCATCAACGTGGCCGCGTCGGCAAGGGCAGAGGGATATGCCTCAAATAACGACATCGGCGGGCCGAGGTACGGCCACACCATCGGCTCCGACTTCGGTGATTATGACAACGACGGGGACATGGACCTCTATGCGTCGAACCTGGCCCATCCCAGGTTCATCATGTTCTCGGACAAGTCCATGCTCCTCCAGCGGGGCGTGGGCAATGCGTACGTCGATCGGTTCTACGGCTCGGGCATCGCGTATTGCGAGACCTCCTCCGACCCCTCCTGGGCGGACTACGACAACGACGGGGACCTGGACCTCTACTTCACCGCGGTGTACGAGGAGTGTGGCTCACGCCTGTTCCGGAACACCGGCCGGGACCGCTTCGAGGACGCCACGGGGGAGAGCCGCACATCCGTTGACAACGGATGGGGGACCGGGTGGTGCGACTACGACCACGACGGGGACCTGGACCTGGCGGTGGGCTCGGGCACCGCCTTCCGACTGCTTGAGAACGGGGGCAACGAGAACCACTGGCTTGAGGTCGAGCTGGAGGGGACCCTGGCCAACTCATTGGCGATAGGAGCAAGGGTCCGTGTCGTCACCGACACCGCATCGATGGTCAGGGATGTGAAGGGGGGGAGAGGAACCACCTCCCAGGACATGTTGGCCTGCCACTTCGGTCTCGGGGACAACACCGACGATGTCGAGGTGGCGGTCCGATGGCCCGGCGATCGTTCATGGACGGAGATCGGTCCCTATTCCGTCGACCAGCGCATCCATATCACACAAGGTGAGGGGGATGCCGACCTCGCCATCAGTCTGAGGGTGGAACCGGAGGAACCGGAGGAAGGAGAGGTCGTCGAACTGACCGCTACTATCGAGAACGTGGGTTCTAGCAGGTTCGACTACTTCCAAATCAAGTTCATCCTCGATGGGCACAACGAGATCGAGGAATGGAACTTTTACAGCGAGCTCTATCCAGGTGAGACCGTAAGTATTGAGTCCCTCTGGCAGGCCGGCGCCGAGGGTGATCACACCCTGTCTGCCCAGATCAATGACTCATTGCCCCTGGATACGAACCCCGCCAACGACATCTCGAGCAAGACCGTGTCTGTGAGGACCAAGAACCTGGAACCCATCGCCCGGATCATGGCCAGCCCATCGGAGGGCCCCCCGGGCGAGACCATAACCTTCGACGGTTCCGAGAGCATTGACGATACCGGGGTGTCCAGATACCTCTTCGAGTTCGGTGACGGGACGGATTCAGGGTGGGGCATTGATCTCTGGGTCACCCACACATATAACATCGAGGGAGAGTTCCTGGCAAGCCTCACCGTGGAGGACCTGGATGGCGTGAGGAGTTCCAACTTCGCCACCACTCTCATCAAGATCTCGTCGATGGGGTACCGCCCTACGGCCGAGATCATCACGATATTGCCGAACCCAGCGCGATGGGGCGACATCGTCACCCTCCACGGCACGGGCTATGGCATCGGTGGTGCCAACATCACTGGTCACTCGTGGAACTCGAGCATGGACGGCCACCTGGGCGACGAGGCCCTCATCACGACGACGCGGCTCTCCGTCGGCGAGCACAACATCTTCTTCAAGGTCCGAGATGAGAGGGGGCTGTGGTCAGACCCCGTCACCACGCTCCTGGTGGTGAACCCCCAAGAGGGGGAGTGGACCGTGAACATCGACCATCCCAGGGAGGGGGCGGTCCCCGGTGGGGACACCCTTATGGTCGTCGGCACGGCCTCGTACACCTCGGCCCAGGTGGTGACGGTGGAGGTGCGGGTGGACAACGAGGCCTGGGAGGTGGCATCGGGAACGGTGACCTGGTCGTATGAGCTGGACCTTACGGGGTTGGCCGACGGTCCGCACACCATCCGGGTGAGGGCATCCTCGATGGATTCCACCTCCGAGAACACGATGGTCAACTTCACCCTGGGCGAGGTGCAGACGACGGCGTCCTTCGACGTCTGGGAGTGGTTGACCACATGGCAGGGGATGGTCTTCGTCATCGCGGTCCTCGCCCTCATCGTGGCCAACATCTACGCGTCCCGCCGAAGGAGACGCAGGTCCATGACCGCTTGAGTCATCACGGGTTCCGGGTCATGGGGGAGAACCACTAATTACATATATGGTGGGGATAGAATTCTATCCGATCACCATGGGGGTCGTGGTGGAGAGTCCTTACGGGGGACCGAGCAGGCGACGCACCTTGCGAACATTCTCAACAGCCATGGCGACCCTGCTGTTCGCCGTCACCATCCTGGGCCCAGTCCTGTCGGGGGCCCCCGCACCCCTGGTCGACCTGCAGATATCCATCAATCCCGATGAGCAGGACGCCTTTGTATCCCCAGGCCAGGACGACATCCTCATCTTCGATGTCGCCTTCAGCGTGAACCAACCCTCGTGGATGAGGAGTGATGTCGAGATACACGCATCAATGGATACAGGCTGGAATATCGAGTTGAATACGGTGCGGTTCGTTACCAGCGGGCAGGCGATGTACTCGTTCCCTCTTACCGTGACGGTCCCCTACGATGCCAATGCGGACGTGGTCGGATACCTTTCCGTAACAGCCGTCTACGACCCCCTGGGGCCCTCCGAGACCTCGGCGGACGCCACCGCCAATATCACGGTGCGCCCCTATTGCGACAGCTGCCTTCGCATACACCCCAACGTGGTCAAGCTGTGGCCCGGGAACAGCATCACCCTGGAAGGCAAGGCCATGAACAATGGCAATGCCAACTACACCTTCCGGTTGAGCGTGGACAGCGACGAGCCGAAGATCGAGGCCGAGGTGTCCCCGAGCAAGCTCCGGATCGATGCTGGGGCCACGAGGACCTTCGACCTGGAGATCTCGGTCCTGGAGGGAATATCCCCCGGCCATCACTCCATCATCGTCGAGATGCGGAGCGAGCCTGAAGGAGGTGAGCGCCCGCTGGTGGTCACGGAGGAGGTCGTGGTGGACACGAACCCCGTGGAGGCTGTGCTGAGGGTCGACCCCGTCCGCGCGCCACCCGGGATGGACGTGACCTTCGATGCCAGCGACTCCGTCCTCGGCATGTCCTCCGGCAGGTTCCTCTACGATTTCGGGGATGGGATCAACTCGGGCTGGGTGACGGACGACGTCCTCAACCACGCCTATGCCAGGGAGGGGAACTTCACCGCGCGCCTCACCGTCGAGGGCGAGGGGGGCGTCAGGTCGACCAACGACGCCAGCGTCCTGGTGAGGGTGACCAACGAGGGCTTCAAGCCCAAGGCGGATATCACCTCCATCTCCCCCAACCCTGCCCTCCAGGCGATTGAGGTGACGCTCACCGGCAGGGCAACGCCGGTACCAGGGGCGAACATCGTGGTACAGCAATGGAGCTCCTCCATCGATGGGGCCCTGGGCAACGGTCCCCTCCTGGTCCGGACCTCCCTGTCCAAGGGGACACACACCATCGAGTTCAAGGTGCAGGACGAGCGGGGGGCGTGGTCGGACCCCGCCAAGGCCCAGCTGGAGGTGCTGCCATCCCGTGAAGAATGGGTCATCCAGATAACCCAGCCCACCAAGGGGGGCAGGCTGGAGGGAGAGACCGTCAAGGTGAAGGGGACCACCGACTGCGCCGGCATTCACGTGGAACGTGTGGAGGTGAGGGTGGACGGTGGTCCATGGGCCGTGGCCGATGGCACGTGCCAGTGGACCTTCGAGCTGGACCTGTCCGACCTGGAGGACGGCGAGCATACCATCGAGGTGCGTGTGCGGGCCTCGGGTTTCTGGTCGAACCCCGCAGCTGTATCGGTGGCGACCGGCAACGCCAACCCCCTGGGCCTTCCATCGGACGGCTTTACGTGGCAGACCGGTGTGCTGGTCGTGTTCCTCGTGGTCGTCGTCGTTGCCCTGATCTGGCGCACCCGAAGGCGGTCCACCGTCCCCGGGCTCTAGCGGATGCGGACCCGGGTCTGGGCGTTCACCTGGTCCACTATCTCGGCGATCTCGAAGGGGAAGTACTCCGGGTCGAACCTGGTGTAGTACTCGATGATCTCGCGCCGGTCCATCTTGTACCTCTGGCCCATGAACATGATGCAGGAGACCATGTGGAGCCGACGCCGGTCCTCCATCAGGCCGTCCATGAAGGCCTTGAGCGTGGTGAGCTGCTCCTCGGCCTCGGGACGCAGCCTGAGCTGACGGGTCCTGCGCTCGTAGGTGCCCTGCCTCTGCTGGAGGTGGACGATGTCCGGCACCAGCTCGTTCGAGTAGGGACCCTTGAGCGAATATGTGAACTGGTACTCGAGGGGGAGGCCCCAGGCCTGGGCGATGTAGACCATGTCCTGGAGCGTCCTGCGGCTCAGGGCGTCCCCTGCCAGGAGCGATGCCTCCATGCGGGAGAGGACGATGAACAGCAGGTCGAGCCTTTCGATGGCCATGGGGACCACCTGGCTCGATAGTTATGTCGCATATATCAAGGTTGTCCGAAAGGATTCTTATCGACCGTGTAGTCCCTTTCAATCCATACAATGATTCCACAAGTTAGAAATATGGTCCATCTACACATTCATCGTCATGGTCCTTTACACCAGGAGCGCTGTCACAATAGTCGTGTCAGTCCTCCTTGCCTCCACAAATGGCTGCATCGGGAATGAGGACGTGGATCCTACGGTCAGGTTCCTGGATGTCTACTGCGACAACGAAGGGCACTTCAATTTCACTCTATTGAACACCCACGAAGAGAGCCTGGATACCCTTTACCATTGGGCCTTAAACGATCCTAAGGCCGACATGCCCGTCATCGAGGGAGATGGTAACATCACCCTTCCTGTCAGTATAGCCCAACGGATCATGGTAGATCTTTCATCGAACCTTACTGAAGGGTACGACCACAGGTTCTTCGTTATGTACATATGGGTGATGTGGGCACAGGATGGTCAGATGTTCGGTGTCGATTATCAGGGGCAGAAGAGTCCGTACGACTGGGATTACTCAACCCTTCCACCCGAAAGGGATGATCAATAGGATCGATCACTTCTTCTTCCCCTTGGCCTTCCCCTTGGCGTCCTTCTTCTTCTGGACCTCGGTGGGAACCACCTTCTCCAGCTTGCCCTGCTCGATGAGCTCGACCAGCTGGTCCTTCAAGATGAACTTCTGGACCTTGCCGCGGCCCGAGTAGGGCAGGTCGTGGCCGATGGCCACGAAGCGGGGTATCTTCGCCGAGGCGATGTCACCGTAGGCCCAGTCCACCAGCTCCTGCTTCGTGAGGGACTCGCCGGGGGCCACGTGGACGGCGGCGGCGGGCACCTCCCCCAGGTCCTTGTCGGGGATGCCCACTATCGAGATGTCCATGATGGCGGGGTGTTCGATGAAGTAGGCCTCCACCTCGGGAGGGTACACGTTGAACCCGCCCACGATGAGCATGTCCTTCTTGCGGCCCACGATGGAGTAGAAGCCGGCCTCGTCCATCATTCCCAGGTCGCCGGTGTGGAGCCAGCCCTTATCATCGATGGTGGTGTCCGTGGCCTCGGGGTTCTTGAAGTAGCCCTTCATGATGTTGACGCCCTTGGCCACGATCTCGCCCACCTCGCCCTGCGCGACGGGCTTGTTGTCGTCGTCCACGATGTGGGCCTCCAGACCAGGCAGGGGCCTTCCCACGGTGGTCAGGCGCTTCTCCAGGGGGTCGTCCAATCGGTTCGCGGTGACGATGGGACCGGCTTCGGTCTCGCCGTAGGCGTTGGACAGGTTGCACCCCATCCTCTCCATCACGTCCTCCATCACATCCCGGGGGCAGGGAGCCCCTGCGACTATGCCGGTGCGCAGGGTCTCGGTGTCGTACCTCCGGTGCTCGAGGACGTTCAGCATCCGGATGAACATGGTGGGAACCCCGTGGCAGATGGTGATCCCCTCCGCCTCGATCATCTGGAGGGCCTCCTCGGGGTCGAACCCGATGGTGGGCACCATGGTGGCGGCGTTGACGGCGGCCAGGGTGATGCCCAGGATGGAACCGAAGGCGTGGGAGAAGGGAACGGGGATGAGGACGCGGTCGTCCCGGGTGATGCGCAGCACCAGGTCCACCTCGATGGCGTTGGAGGTTATGTTCCGGTGGGTGAGCATGGCGCCCTTGGGCTTGCCCGTGGTGCCAGAGGTGTACAGGATGAAGGCCACGTCGTCCACGCCCTTCTCCCGTATCGCCGTCTGGAAGGACAGCGAATCCTTCCATCCCTGACCCCACTGGAGCAGGCTCTGGTAAGGGGTCAGGTCCTTGCGGGCGGGCGGTATGCGGCCCACCACGATGACGTGCTCCAGGTTGGGCAGGCGGGGGCTGACGGCGTCTATCATGGAGATGAAGTCGATGCCCTCGGTTTCCTCGGAGGTGATGACGCACACCGCCTCCGAGTGGCCCAGGATGTACTCCGCCTCCGAGGGCTTGTACCAGGTGTCCATGGGAACGACCACGGCCCCGATCTTGGCCACGGCGAACCACGCCACCACCCACTCGTAGAGGTTGTGCATCCAGATGGCCACCTTATCGTCCCGCTGGACGCCCATCTTGAGCAGGCCAGCGGCCAGACGGTTCGCCTCCTCGTTGAGGTCGAAGTAGCTGTGGCGTCGGATGCCGATGACCACCGCCTCCTTGGTGGGGAACACCATTGCGTCGCGCTCCAGCAGGTCGCTGATGGTCAGGTTGTAGTCCTTGTAGGCCACGAGGTCGCCTCCCTATTCCCCCCCAGGGGACGTTCCCCGGGGCTTTGGTGATTCGGTAGGTGGGTTATAAGTTATATCCCCACACCTGCCTATCCTTGAGAGCTAGGGGGACGAGGACGTACCCGATATCGAGTACCGCATCATCGACGCGTCGGAGCTCGACCGCCTCGACGAGATAGACAGGACCGAGGTAATCGAGGGCATCTACTACATGAGGGACGGTGAGCTGGTCCTCGAGAGGGAGCACTGGGACCTCAAGGGCTGGCCCCCAGGTCACCTGGAGGAGCTCAAGGATCATTGTCGGGTCCACCTCGGCCGGGGCGGTACGGCATGGGGAGCCTTCGACGGTGACGGGCTGGTGGGGGTTGCCTCCATCGACGGCATACCCGTTGCCAGCTCCGATGACACCATCAACATGCCCCTCCTCCACGTGAGCAGCGGATATCGCAGGCAGGGCATCGGGACCCACCTGTTCGACCTGGCGGCGGATCGGGCCGGGGAGATGGGGGCCCGCAGGATGTACGTGTCCGGCATGCCCTCGGAGAACTCTATCAATTTCTACATGGGGAGGGAATGCCATCCCACGGACGAGGTGGACCCGGAGCTCTTCCAGCGGGAGCCCGAGGACATCCACATGGTCATCGAGCTTCTGGGTCCCGGGTCGGTCTGAGAATTATCATGGGTACCTCGGTGACGACCTTCTCATCAGGATGACCAGTGCCGCAAGTACCGTGATCAGAACTACGGCGGCCGAGATCATGATCCAGAGTATCATCGGCCATCCTTCGTCCTCTAGCGGTGGCGCGCCACCATTCGTTGGGGATGAGCCTGGGGCATCCAGTACCTCGACGAGCATCGTATCTTCGCCCACGTTCCCGGCATCATCCTCGACGAGGAGTTTGATCGTGTACTGCCCAGGGAAATCGAAGGTGACGACGTGATAGCTGCCATCGAGCTGTATCAGTGAACCGTCGTATTGGTACCTCCAAGTGTAGGTCTTGATACCCACGTTGTCCCAACACCGCCTTCCGTCCAAGGTGACATGGCCACCGATGCTGGTCTCAACATCCTTACCAGCGTCTACGTCGGGCGGCGTGATATCCACGACCCTGACCTCGAACGAGGTGTAGTCGGTGTTCCCTTCAGCGTCCATAACTGTCAGGTTGACATCATAGACACCGGGAGCGTCGAACGAGACCTCGGGCTTCGAGCCATAATGGATCATCCTATTTGGCGGAAGTTCGACCACCCAGGTCCAGTTCACGACCCCGACATTGTCGTAACTCTCGGTTCCATCGAGGGTGATCGTCCATACCTCCTCGACCGTCCTGTCCGGACCTGCTTCCGCTATCGGGGGAGTTGTATCCCTGACGAACACACGCACTTCGTCCGTGTCCTCGTTTCCTCTAGCATCGGCTACTGTCAAGGTGACGATGAACTCGCCTACTGGAACGAACTTGAAGCTCGGGTCTTGTCCATCGAGCTCGGCGGTCCTGCCCCAGTACTCGAAGGTCCAGACCCAACTGACGACCTCCACGTTGTCCGTGCACCCGAACCCGTAGAACGTGACCGTCGTTCCTTGGTCCACGAAGTAATCTGTGCCCGCATAGGCCACTGGTTTCTCGGTGTCGAGTACGGTGATGTACAGTTCATCTGAATCTGCATATCCGGCGGCATCCCGGCACTTCAACGTCACACGCCACCGGCCGGCCTTATCGAACAAATGGAACGGATCCACACCTTCGAGCTGAACACCACGACCGTGGTAGTGAATGGTCCATCCCCATTGGGTGATACCCACGTTATCAGTGGAGTTGGACCCGTCGAACTGGAAATAAACGTTCTGCTCGATCTCCGCATCTGGACCGGCATCGACCACCGGAGCCTCGATGTCCCTGACCCTGATGACGATGACGTCCTCCCCGTACTTACCGGTGTCATCCGAGGCGATCAGGGTGACTGAGTAGGTGCCTGCCAGGTCGAAGCGGAAGGTCGGTTCAGGACCTGAGAGTATGACCTTCGAACCGTTGTAGTTGAAGATCCAGGACCAATCGGTGACCTCTACATCGTCCTCGGAGGCCCAGCCGTCGAAGAACACCGTCTCATGTTGTATGATGATCATGTCCTCTCCGGCCTCTGCGATGGGCGGATCGTTGTCGACAGGCTCGAGGGGCCGCCCCGTGGTCGTGATGCCAGTCTCCACCGTATCGTAGATAGTAGTATGGTACCTATCATCCTCCGCCCTGGCATTCCAGATCTGGACCTTGACCTGGGCACCCATCTTGTCGACCGGGACGATCCACGTTAGGGATTTCATATCGACCCCTACGCGACCCACACAATTCGTCCGGGTCGGGCTAGACTCAGGATCGTACCTGTAGAATAGAGGGCCCTCGTACGAGTAGGTCTGGTTGTAATATCCATCGACCAGTATGCTCACCGTGTAATAACAATTGACATCGTACTCCCACGACAAGTACATAGTGAGATGGAACTCCTGGTGATCCCTGAGGGTCGTGATCTTGATGATATCGATGTAATTCTTCCCTATCTGGAGCCTTCCATATCCGTCGTATATATCATAGTACTCGTCCGTGACCTCGTCACTCCAATCCAAGGCTTCAACGGAGGGCGAATGAAGTAGCAGAACGACCAATCCGACCCATGATATGACCATCCAGATCCAATGTCTAATCTGAACACCTCAACCGATGTTATTATTGATGGCATCGATATTTTACTCTTTCCCTGTCGACGGCAATGTGTAAAAAGTCGATACACTCCCCTCCAGATTGTTCTGGCCTAACCGC
>CBDUQW010000033.1:0-35946 GCA_965369625.1 uncultured Thermoplasmata archaeon
CCATCTTCGCCAGCATGGTGATGGCGGGGGAGGCCCCCCGTATCTTCGGCACGGGGGAGCAGACCCGGGACTATCTTTTCGTGAGCGACCTGGTCGAGGCGTACAAGCTGGTGGTGGAGACCGAGGGATTAACTGGTGAGGTCATCAACTTCGGCTCGAGGAAGGAAACGTCGATATGGTACCTGCCGGAGGGGCTTCACAGGCTGTGAGGGGCTGTGATGAGGGCGGCGGCGCGTCAAGGAGTTCTAGAACCGGCCCATTCTTACGGGGAGCGGATGGCCGACCTACACCACAACGGAGACCGCGAGGACCGATGCCACCGCCACGAGGCAACCCGCCGCGGCAAGGAGCAGACCCGCCCGGTCCTCCCTGTGGAGGTCCGGCACCACCATCACGATGAGGGCCACGGCGATGACGGCCTCCACGATGCCGATGGTGTAGAAGCCGCCGCCGATGAAGATCACCGCCGCGGTGAGCAGGGCCGCGGAGCCGGCCACCGCCACGGCCCTGTAGGCGGTGGCGGAATCCGGTCGCAGGCTGGACAGGGATGGGAGCAGGAAGACCAGGGCAACGTACGCCGCCGCAAGGGCCCACAGCGCCACGGCGACGACGAGGGGGACCGTCAGGTCACCGTCGGAGGCCAGGTGGGCCGCACCCGCGACGGTCGCGACCACGACGCCGATGGCGCCGCCCCCTATCACGATGGAGGTGGTCTTCACCTCGGGCGCGTTCCGGGTCATCACCCAGCCCATGAAGGTCCAGATGACACCGACGGCGATCATGAACACCGGCATCGCCCCGGTCCTGCCGATGCCCTCGGGGTCCAGCACCGCCATGGCCATGGCCGCCATGGTAAGCACGGGGCCGATCGTCAGGGTGAAGGACCCCCTCCGGGCCACGTTGCGTCCTGGGTTCGCCATCAGTATGAGGGATGGCACCCCGAGGATGAGGCCCGCCCAGAGGAGGTCGTAGACCGTCTCCGGGCCGAAGGCGGCGAAGGCCGTCATCGTGACGGCCACGAAGGCGAGACCGGACAGGGCCGCCGCAGTCCAGGCCTCCCGGTGCTCACCGACGGCCCAAAGGTCCCGGAATCCGATGTAGAAGGAGAAGGCTCCCACGATGACAAGGGGTATCCAGATGACGATGCAGGTGAAGGGCGCGATACCGATGAAGGCGACCCCCGCGATGAGGGCCAGGAAGCCCAGGACCAGCTCGGCGGCTATTGAGGCGGGCTGGGGACGTCGGCCCGTACCGTGCCTGAGGGGCGACCAGAAGAAGGCCCGCTGGGGATACTGAGGATAGGCATAAGGTGGCTGGCCCGGAGGACCTCCCGCCGTGCCCGCTTGGGGAGGGCCATGGCCCCATTGTGGGGGGGCCGAAGTAGGAGGGACCAGGGTGGGAGGCCTCTCTGCCCGCTCGGGCCTCGCGGACACACCCTCGGGCGTTGCCGGGATGGGGGCTTCTGCCGCTGGAGGGACATCGGGTCGCACCTGCCCTTCAACCATCGCGCTGGGTACCTCCACGGGTTCGTCCACCGGTATCGCTTCCGGCCCTTCCGGGCCCTCCTCTTCCACGGCACCCTCCAAGGGAGCCTCCCTGGGGCGCACCATCTCCGCGGCCTCGCGGAGGTCGATCCGGTTGTCCTCGTCGACCAGCCGGAGGGCCACCAGCATGTGAACCTTGTGGACCTGGATCAGGCCGTCGACGGGCAGGTCCCACTCGCCGGTGTCGTCCGCGGCCGTCACGGTGGCCGTCAGGATCTGCTTGACCAACTTGTCCGCCTTCTGGCCCCCCGAGTACGTGAGACCGTAGACCTTGACCCGGCGGGCCCGCCCCTCGACCCTCTCCACCGAGGCCTCGACCAGCTGCTCCTCAATAAGGTCGGGCAGGGTGACGGCCACGTGGCTCCGGCTTATGCCAATGACACCCGCGATGCCGTCCTGGGTCAACGTCTCGGGCCACTCGCCGCGGGGAATGCGGCCCCAGTGGTCCAGCAGGTGCAGGAGTATCCTGTCCTTGACGGTAACACCCACGTCCACCAGCCGCAAGGTAGGCCCCTCCGGTACGGCGTCCCTCCGCCAGTACCAGACCTTGGATGGGGCGATGCCGTTCATCTACCTTTCGCCCCCGTTGGGTGCGGGCCCACCAACGGCGGGCCCGCGGGGGGGGGAGGTGGGAGAGATGATCGATCAGGGGTTACCGATGGCGACCTCGAGGGGAGCGAGGAACATCTCGTGGAGGGCGTTGTACATATCGAAGACGCGCACGCCAGCGATGGTGACCCGGGCCTCCTCCTCGGCGATGAGATGGTAGGTGAAGGTCACATCGTCGCCCTTCTCGACGTCGTTGATGTACAGGCGCACGACATCGTCCTCGTACTCCACGTTGTCGACGATGCCCTTATCCCACATCTCCTCGAAGTCCTCGTGGTCGAAGGTCATGCCCACGGGGGCTACCAGCTCGACCAGGGCCATCTTGACGGGGCTGTCCTCGTGGTTGGTCACCACGCCGTTGACCCAGTAGGACTGACCCACCATTACGTCCCAGTCCTGCTCTTCCAACACGTGGTCGTAGAACTGGTAGTCGAGCTCCATCTCCAGGGGATGATAGACGGGGGTCTCGTCGAAGGGCACCCACTGCTCCAGGTAGACCTGGAACATGACGAAGCCCTCGCCGCTGCCCCGCAGCCTGACCGAGGTGGTGTCCTCGGCGAGCAGGGGTCGCAGGTCGAACAGGTACGTCAGGTCGCGGTTGTCGTCGTTCATGTTCCGGGTCCAGATGACCTCGCCGTCCACCAGGATCTCCACGTCCATGTCCACGGGGGCCTGCTTGGTGGAGACCTCGTAGATGGTCTGGAAGGCCACCACGGTGTCCTGGGTGGAGAAGTAACCTCCCAGGGAGGACCGGTGGTCCAGCAGGAACTTGATGGCGCCGTCCACGTCGCCGCCGTGACGGCCCGACAGGTAGAGGGCCTGGGCGGCGTAGCCGGTGGTCTCGATGACGAAGCCGGGGTTCCGGGACCACATGCCCCAGGGCTCCATGCCGTCATCGAAGACGTCGTTGGAGATCATGTTGGTGGAGGAGCCCCAGAAGACGGTGCCGTTCTCCTCGTTCCGCAGCTCGTGGAGCTGGTCCGCAATGCGGACGGCCAGGTCGGACCTGCCCTCGCCTGCGGTGGCCAGGACCTTGAGGCCTATGGCCAGGACGTAGGGGTCATCCCAGTACGCGTCGTCCTCTATCTTGTCCTTGATGTAGGAGACGGCGTCCACGATGGCCGGGTCGGTGGCGGGGATGCCCGAATGGAGCAGGCTGTGGGTGACGTAGGCGGTGGTGGCCACCGTCTTCTGCCTCAGCTTGGGGTTGTTGAACTCGTAGATGCCCCACTCGGGGAACACGAAGCTGCCATCGTCCTTCTGCTGGGACAGGAGCCACGACTGCATGTCCTCGATGATGGCGTCGTCCACGGTGAAGCCCGCCAACCTGGCGTCCTCGAAGGTGATGAGGCCCCACGAGGTGAGCCACGGATGCACGTCCTGGTCTCCGGGGAACCACACGATGCCCCGGCCCTTGCCGTTGTTGGCGTCCATCAGGTACTGGAGCTCGTAGATGATGCCCTGGTTGGTTATCACCTCGTACTCCAGCAGCTTGGCCTCGTCCAGGCCGCCCTCGCGGACGGTCCGGAAGGCTAGCACGTCGATGGACAGGGTGGACAGGGACTGCTCGCCGCAGCCGCTGACGTAGTGGATGTAGTTCTCGGCGCCCTCGATGATGGCGGCCTCGACCCCGCCCTGGAGCTTGACCCAGGCGTTCTCCGAGTTCTCGATGAGCTCGGGCAGCATCTCCAGGTCGAAGGTGACGTCGTCACCGGGGCTCAGCCGGCCCTGCTCGAGGAGGGTGATCTTGTCGCCCACGGGCCTGACCCGCAGGGGCTTGATGACGGTGTCGATGAAGGAGGCGCTCTCGCCGGTCACGGTGATATCGCCCACGCCGACCTTGGTCAGCTCGATGGTGAACTCCACGTGACCCACCTCCCCGGTGGTCAGGGTGGTGACGGCGACGGCCTCGCCGACGATGTTGAACCAGTCGGCCCCGTCCAGGGTGACCTGGACGTCGGTCGGCTCGCCGTAGTTGTAGACCTGGACCTTCAGGGGGAAGGTGTCGTCCAGGAAGGCCTTGGCGGGCAGGTCCGGCTCGATGAAGAACTCCTGGAACACCGTGACGTCCTCGTGACCCACGCCCACCAGGGCGTCCTTGGTCGACGCGATGACGCTCACGTCCCAGGAGGTGATGGAATCGGGGGCGACCAGGTCGAGGGTGGCCCTGCCGTCGTCGTCGGTGGGCAGGATAGGTATCCACGCCCAGGTCTCGGGGAAGAACTGCCTCACGATGGAGGGCTTGGTGGGCACGGTGTACCCGCTCCCAGGTGCTACCGGGGGCAATCCGTCGCCCTTTTGATTGGCCCAGTCGTCGATGCCTATGTCCATGCCACCCTCATCCATCGCAGCATCCTCGGCCATTCGACCGCCGAAGAAGCCGGCCTCGTTGGCGAAGTCGCCGAAGTCGTCGTCCTCGGGGTTGTCCACCATGGTGACGATGGCGGCGCCGAAGGCGACGACCAGGAGCATGGTGACCACGGCGGTCACGCGGGCCCTCTTGGTCTTGGGGCCCAGGGCGGCCATGGCGACCAGGGCCACGATGCCCAGGGCGGCCACCACGGTCCAGTAGGCGACCACGGCGCGGTCCTGGAGGGCCGCCGCGTCCTCGCCCTGCTCCTTGGCGGTGGTCTCCACCGGAGCGGCCTCGATCTTGCGCCACTCGCTCAGCGACTCGGCGGGCATCGGGGTGTCACCGACGAAGATGTAGCCCATGAACTGGTAGATGGGGTCGGAGTACTGTGGGAGCAGGCCCGCCAGCACCTCCTCGAAGCCGGTGTACCGCGAGCCCAGCTCGAAGACCGCGTTGTCCACGATGCTCACGCCGAGGACGGAGGCCACGCCGTCGCCGTCGCGGGTGACGCGGACCTGGATGGTCACGTCCTCTTGCGGGAGGTAGCTGTCCTTGCCCGGGGTGATGTCGATGTCCAGGTCGCCCTCCTTGGCGACGCCGATGACGGCCACGTCGCGGGCGATGTTGAAGTTGCGCTCCACCTTGTACACCCGCACGGAGGTGAGCTGACCGAAGTCCGAGGTGACGGGGACGTCCAGGGTCGTCCTGTCGCCCTTCATGGAGAGGTGGCCCGTGATGATGGTGAAGCCGTCGGCCACCACGTCGTAGTACACCAGGTCGGTGGCGCCCTCGCCACCGTAGAAGATGGATAGGTGGGCCACGTCGCCCACCTGGTAGGTGGTCCGGTCGGGTACGACCTTGAGGCCGCCGGACTCCTCCAGGGCCAGGTCGGTCGCGCCCGTGTACTTGCCCTTGTTGACGCGCAGGTGCAGGTAGTTGTTGTCCCCGGAGTAGGTGAACCTGATCTGGGCGATGCCCCTGTCGTCGGTGGTGACCGTCTTGGAGCCCTTCTCGTTTCCGTCGATCCAGTACTCCACATCGGCGCCGCCGGCCATCGAGCCGTCGGGGAATCGGGCCACCACGTAGTAGGTGGAGGTCTGCCCGTCCACGTTGGCGTCGGCCAGGGCGGTGACGACTATGGCCTGCTTCGCGTACGTGACTATGAAGCTCTCGTGCTCGACGTGCTCGCCGGTGTCCGTCACGGTGAAGTTGAACTCCAGGAGGACGCTGTCGGGGCTGTTGCCGTATCCGAAGTGGGATTCGATGCCCGAGCCCAGGACGTAATTGTCGAGGTAGAACTCGTAGACGCCGTCGACCAGGGGCATGGTGTCCTTCGAGACGAGGGGGGTCCACTCCTCATCGGTGAACAGGTTGACCTCCAGACCGGCGGTCCCGACCACCCGCTGGCCGAAGAAGTACTTGGCCAGGATGTAACCGTCGATCTCCTCCTCGCCGGTGTACCAGGTCTTCATGTCGCCCACGTCGATCTGGAACCTGGGCAGGACGTACTCGTCCACCTTGACGACGCGGACCGCCTCCTGGCCCTCCACGATGACCCTCATCTCGTAGTCGCCCAGGGGAAGCTGGTCGGAGAGCATGTAGTCGAAGGAGGTGACGCCGAACTCGTTCAGCCGTGAGTCCTTCCTGAGGACCAGGTCGCCCTCGGGGGTCTTGACCTCGAAGGTGGCCTTGGCGCCCTCGACCACATGGTCGCCCCTTATGACCAGCACGCGCGCGTGCACGGTCTGGCCAGGCTGGTAGATGGGCTTGTCGGTGGTAAGGAATATGTAGGAGGTGGCCGTGGCCTCGACGGGGCGCTTCAGGATCTGGTCGCTGGTCTCGATACGCAGCTCTGCTTGACCCTCGAACTCGGGCACCATGACCGCGGGGGCCGCGAAGCCGTTCGAGTCCGTCTTCCCCGAGACCTCGACCAGGGTGTCGTTGCCCTGGACCAGGGTGATGGTGAAGTCCTCGTTCGCCGCCGGCTCTCCGTTGCCGTCAGTGGTCAGCAACATGAAGGTGTTGGTCGAGTTCGGGGCGACCGTAGCGGGGAGCTGGGAGGTGAGGCTCTTCTCCCCGGCCAGGTAAAGGCTGTCGGCATTGTACACCGCGATCGCGGAGCCGATAAGAAGCATCGCGACGACCAGGACGATCTTGATGGTCCGGGCGTCGTTGACGGGTGCAAGCTTTCCCTTGCCGCGCTTTTTCAAATATACCACCGGGCCTTTCACCGTCGACTCTTTATAAATGGGTTGGGCCTACATGTAGGCTATCAGGCTAGATGCAGCCCTGGGAGGCGTCAACTTCACCTATGAGGAAGTGGATTGGGGTCTCCCATGTCCGACCTGGAGAGTTTCAGGCCATCCGACGTCACCTCCGATGTGGAGTGCCACCGGGAGGAGGTACTGGACCTGGACCCGACCTTCAGGTCGGACGCTGGCCTTGTCGGGGACCGGCCGAGGGGGGGCTGGGCATGCACCGTCTCGCTGTTCTTCCTGGAGGACAACTACGCCCTCAACGAGGAGGTGGAGATGGAGATCGCCTTCGCCTCCTACAACATCGGCGATGACGACATCTGCGAGATCGTCGACATGGAGGTTGCCAGCGCCTACCGTGGCCAAGGGCTCGCGCGTCGGCTCGTCGAGGCGGCCCTCGCCGACATCGCCCTCAAGGGTGGGACAAGGGTGTACCTGTTCGCGTACGAACCGGAGGAGGGTTCCCGTGAGGACTTCTTCTCACGCTTCGGCTTCTCCCCGCTAGAGCCCTCCGAGGATCCTCCATCCAGCAGCTCGATGCCGCACCCTATGAGGCTCGACATCGAGGAACGTGATGAGTGAACGATGTTGGGGGGGAAGGTCCGCCCCTACTCCTCTTCGTCGACGATCTCCACTATCTCCTCGTGGACCTTGCGTATCCGCCTGTTGATGGCGGTCTTGGACATGAGCAGGTAGTACGTCAGCGGCATGCCGATGGCCAGGATGATGACGACGGAGATTATGAAGTAGAGACTGTCGATCCCATCGTCGCCGCTCCCGGAGCCGTTGTCGACGTCGCTCAACTCCTTCACCGTTATTGCGTAGGTGCTCTCGCCCTCGCTATTGCCGAGCACGGCCGACACGATGATCCGATGGCTGCCAGGCTCGACGGGAGCGTCCAGTTCGACCAGGTACCTCCCCAGCTCGTTGGTGGTCACCACCACGGGGGTGGCCTGGTCCTTGAACCTGATGCTGACGGTCGCACCAGGCACCTCGAACCCGTTCTTGGCGATGGTGACCTTACCGGACACCAGGACCTTCTGAGAGGGATCAAGCGTGTTCGCGTTGGGGACGATGGTGATGTCCAGGGGCTCAGGGGGAAGCAGCACGCGTTTCCCGACGACGAACTCCTGGGTCCGCGAGTTGTCCTTGGGGGCGGCCTCGACACTGCCCAGGGCAACGACCTTGGCCAGTATCTCGTGGGTCCCGTCGGTGACGTCGACGGTCCACTTGACCTCCCATCTGACGTCGTCCTTGGCATCTATGCTCCCCTCGTGGGACCCCAGGAGGGTGGTGGGTGACTCCTCGTTCACGTAGACCGAGAGGTGCACGCGGTCAGCGTTCTCAATCCCGACGTTCTCGATGATCACCTGGATGGTGACCCTCATTCCCTGGGGGTATGGCGCCTTCTCCGCGCCGTCGGTGTCCAGCACCTTGATCCTGACCACGACAAGGTCGACCCCACCCTCGGGGGAGGCGATGACGATGATGGGCACGGAACCCAGGTTGTCCGTCTCGACGGTCTCGTTGATGGTGTTGTTCTGGTCGAGGTAGACCCACACCTCGTGGGAGCCCGCGACCTCGGGCGTCCACCAGATCGATGCCAACTTCTTCTGGTCCACTGGTATGACCTCGATGGTCTCACGCCATGCAATGGGCTGCCCACCGGCTCCTGGCCGGCCCATGAAGAAGTCCAGGGTGACGTTGTGCGCCGTGCCCTCGCCCAGGTTGCTAACGGCCACGGTGACCTTCACCGCCGTCCGGTTGTGCACCGGTGACGGCGGGTCGAGGAGAATGGCGTTCTCCTCCACCAGCAGGTTGGGCTTGGGGGCGAAGGGGGTCACGACGATGAGCATCGAGACCTCGTTGTTGTCCTCCCTGGCCTCTGCGATCGTGTTGGCGGGGTCAACCCTCAGGTAGAACTCCCAGTCCCCGATGACCTCGGCGGACCAGTTGAAGTGGACGATGGCCCTGTCGTTGCCGACGATGGACCCGATCCGGGTACTGTTCAGGCGGGCCGCGGGTTCGTCCTCGAAGGCGGCCCAGAGCTCCACCGAGACGTCCACCACATCCCTCGTGCCCAGGTTGTGGACGGTCGAGGTGATGTTGATCTCCGTCCCCTCGACGGGGAAGGGGTCGGTGGAGTTGAACTCGTCCTCGCCCACCACCAGGTCCGGTTGGCCCGTGACCTGGGATACGTAGTAGTTCAGCAGCTCCATGTGACGGATGAGGTCGATGGTCACACCCTTGCGGGGCTGGTTCTCGAAGTACAGCGAGCCCTCGAGGGGCGTGGGCTCTTCGTCCACGGTGACGTTCCCCAAGACATCGAACCGGTTCTGGTTGTTGAAGGTGATGGTGTTGCCCTGCACGTCCGACAGGCCCTTGTAGGAGGCCAGGTAGTCCCACACCTCCACGACGGTGATCACATTGTCGCCGGTGGTGAACACGTTGGTGACGACGACCGTGTGCTGCTCCTTCGGAAGCTGGGCTATGGGAACTGGGAAGAGCATCATGCGAAGGGGAGCGTCCAGGGTGAGGTTCAGGCCTATCTGGAGGTCGAAGTACTCCGGACCCGACATGGTGGCGATCTCCACCCTGCCGGTGTACGAGAGGGAGGAGCCGACCAGGGCCAGGTCGTCCACGGCCCTCCACTCACGGCCAGAGATCCACGCATCCACGCTGGTCTCGCCGCTCTCCGAGTTGCCGGACCAGGTCCCCGTCAGGTGGAGGTTCCCGGTGACCTCCATCACCCATGCCACCTCTCCGAGGTAGCTGGTGGTCCCGTCGACCTCGAACCTCAACCAACCCTGGGCCTGGGTGAACTCCACATCGTAGTCCCCCGCGACCGTCGGCACCTGGTAGGGACCGGACACCGTGTAGTTCCACCAGTCCCCATCGGCGTAGGCCGGGGCGACCAGGTCCCCTGGGGCGGCAGAGGTGGGGGTGGCGAGGATCAGGGTGCCCGCGAGCATCATGGTCACCATGGCCAGGCTCGCAAGTACCCTAACAGAGGTACATCCAGGACTTCCCATCGGCTCTGTCCATGATTGGGCCAGTATAAAAGCATGGCGAGATGATTACAAAACGCGAGATTTGTCTGGCCCCCCCCCTCCGGCGGGTCCCCTCGACGGCTCCGGCAGGGGGCAATCCAGCCCCTCCCCACGAAAGCCATTTAAGGGCTGGACCCCATCTACTGGCAGTCCCCAGAGTCGCCTAGCTCGGGAGCTAAGCCAGCGTCCCGACGGGCCGGATGGGACGGTGGTATCTTGCGGGACATCCTCCGGAGGCTCCAACGGGGGGAGCTAACCCTCGAGGAGGCCGAGGCGGCCATCGAGGCACGGGAGGTCACCCCATCCTCTCCCGGGGTGGGCACGACCATCCGGAGGGAGGCCGCACGACCCGGCGAGGGCCTGACGGTCATCTTCACGGCCCTGGTCCTTCTGGAGCTGGTCTTCGCATCGATGTTCGTCTGGGGGCTGTGGGACGCCTGGTCACAGCGACCCCTGGCGCTGCTCCTTGCCAGTATGTTCCTGGTGCTCGGGGTCATCACGGACGTCTACAGGACGGGCTTCACCGCGGACATGTTGATCGTGAAACGGAGGAAGGACAAGGTGGTCCCGAGGCAGGACTGAGGGGGATATGGCCAGATGGCGGAGGACGGCGAGGAGGGGGACAGGTACGTGGTCGAGGAGGACCCGCCCTCCACCATCAGCCGCCGCGCCTTCGTGAAGGCGGGTGCCGCCGTGGCTGGCATAGCCTGGATCGGGGCCTTCGGCGGTTCGATGGTCCGCTCCCTCACCATGACGGGCGGCCAGGCCGATGCCAGCGCCCAGAGGGCCTTCGTGTACCACGTACCGGAGGGGGAGCAGCCCTGGTACGCGGACCTGGATGGCCAGGAGGTCCTCGCCTCCGAGTTCCCCCTCGGCGAGAGCGCCAAGGTCTACGTCAAGGGCATCAAGGGCATCCTCCTCCACTTCGAGCCGGGACAGCTGGTCGACCGGGTGGGCTCGGACCTGGGGTTCATCTCGTACTCGAGCACCTGCACCCACCTTGGCTGTCAGGTCTACTTCTCCACGGGAACGACCCCCATAGGTGTCTACGACCAGGGGGTCATCTACTGCCCATGCCATCAGGGCGCCTTCGATCCCTTCAGGGGCGCGAAGGTGGTCAACGGACCTCCCCCGAGACCGTTACCGAAGATCCCGCTCCGGGTGATTGACGGCAGGGTGGAGGCGGTCTGATGCGGGGTGGCAGGGCGAGGGCGCTCATGGCCCTCCTCCTCGCCGTCGTAGCCCTGGGAGCCGTCCTGGCCCCCGTGCTGGGCATCCCGGGGGGCGCCCCCGACAAGAACTGGCCGCTGTGTGGCGACACCGTGGGCTGCCATGGCATCGTGGGCTCGAACACCTCGCTGGCCAACGTCACCATGTCCACACCGGACCTGACGGTCCACACGGGACAGGAGGACATCCTCGTCCAGATCGATGTGTGGGGCGCCGAGCAGAGGTCGGGCGACCCCATCGGCGTGTCCCTCCTGAGCGACACCTTCGACCCGGTCCTCTCCCTCCCGCAATTCTGGGGATGGGGCATCATGGAGGACCCCAACGGGACCTCGTTCAACTACGCCAAGAGACCCGCCTACGGGATTTCGGGCAGCTCCAGCGCCCAGTTCATCTGGAGGCTGAGGGCGCCCCACGTCCCGGGGGAGTATCCCCTGTTCGCGAGGATGCAGTGTGGTGTGGACGAGACCAACGCCAACCCCCTCTCCCACGACAACGTCACGGGCCTCTGGTTCAACGTGGTCCCTCCCCCCGAGGTGGTGGACACCACCCCCCGCAACGGCTCTGTGGACGTATACGTCAACACGCCGATAGTACTGGTCTTCAACAAGGAGATGGACAGGCCCACGGTGGAGGCGGCCTTCGACCTCGAGCCTCCCGCCCCCGGGTCCTTCGCGTGGGAGGGACCGGTGGCGCGGTACAACGTGGACGGCTTCCTGGAGGAGGACACCAACTACACCTTCACCCTGGACACCACCGCCCGGGACATGGACGGCATATATCTCCAAGAGCCCCTCGAGGTGAGCTTCGAGACGGGCTCCGGTGTCGACGTCTATCCTCCGTACGTGGTGAGCATCCTCGCGTCCCGGGCACCCCGCGACTCCGTCGTCCACATCACCTTCAGCGAGCCCATGGACCGGGCCAGCGTCGAGACGGCCTTCTCCATCGACCCGCCATCGCCGGGCTCCCTCTCATGGATCGAGGACACCCTAAGGTTCACCCCGGACGCCCTCCTCGATTACGACACCCTCTACACCGTCCGCATCAACGGCACGGCCCAGGACCTGGGCGGCAACCCCATGGGCACCGACATCTACTCCACCTTCCTGACGGTGGAGGACCTGGTCCCCCCGGAGGTGCTGGGGACGGACCCCGTCAACGGCTCGACGGGGGTCCCCCTGGTGACTAACGTATCCCTGACCTTCTCCCCCGACGTGAACAGGTCGACCTTCCCTGGCGCGGTCTCCTGGTCCCCACCGGTGCTGGCCACCATCTCGTGGGAGGGGGCCACCGCCACCTTCACACCCCAGCACCCGTTCGAGCTGGGAACGGTGATGAACCTCACCGTCGACACCACCCTGGAGGACATCCGGGGCAACCCCCTCGCCCAGCCATACCTGCTCACCTTCACCACCTCGGGCTCCTCGGACAGGGTCCCGCCCTACCTCGACGCGGTCACACCGCCGGCTGGCTCCAACGTGCCGGCGGGGAGCAACGTGCGCCTGATATTCAGCGAACCGATGGACAGGCAGAGCGTGGAGGCGGCCATCATGGTCTCCCCCCTCGCCGAGACCTCCTTCTCCTGGTCGGGCGGCTCCGTCCTCGTCGTCACCCTGGACGACATGGAGATCGGCCGGGTCTACACCATCAACATCGACCGGTCCATCCGCGACCTGGCGGGGAACACCGCCCTGGAGCCCTACGCCCTCCGGTACGTCGCCGCCCCGGACCCGGCACAGGACCAGCCATTCTTCTACGTGGACAACTGGCTGGAGACCTGGTGGGACCTGGCACTGCTGGTGTCGGCCATCGCCTTGGTCGTCGCCGGCATCGCCGTCCAGGTCCAATGGGGATGGCGCAGGGTGGTTCTCACGGCCTTCGCATGGGTGGAGGAGCGGACCCGGACGGCCCGCTACCTGGGGGAGGCCAGGAGGCTCTACTACTCCATTAACAGGGAGATGCCCCACACCCATGCCGAGCGCTACGGGGCGAAGACCATGTGGTACTGGTACCCCTTCTACTGCCTGGGCGGCATCGCCCTCCTGTGCTTCATCATCCTGGCGGTCACGGGGTTCATCCTGGCCCTATACTACGTGCCCTCGGCCGAGGGGTCCCCCTCCCAGGCCTACGGCAGCATCGAGACCATCATGGAGGACGTCACCTTCGGGTACATGTTCAGGGCCATCCACCACTGGGCGGCCAACATCATGATCGCCGCGGTGGTGCTGCACATGCTGCGGGTCTACTTCACGGGGGCGTACCGCAACCCCAGGGAGCTCAACTGGGTCGTGGGCGTGTTCCTGCTGGGGATGACGCTGTTCTACGGGTTCTCGGGCTACCTCCTGCCATGGAACCAGCTGTCGTACTGGGCTGGCACCATAGGGGTGGAGATGTGCAGGGCGGTCCCCGTGGCGGGGGACTGGGCCGCCGAGCTGGTGTTCGGGGGCGTCACACTGGGCACGGCCACGCTCACACGGATGTACTTCTTCCACGTGCTGCTGTTGCCGGTGGTCACCATCGTGCTGATGGTCGTGCACCTGCTGGCGGTGTACATCCAGGGGCTGGCTCAGCCCCACTGAGGAGGTGCCAAGGACGACGGGAGCTGGACCGGGAAGGGACGGGGGCGAGGACCCCAAGCTGAGGGAGCTCATCCTCCGCTACCTCAAGGTCCGCCGTCTCCTGGACGAGGAGATGTCCCCCCGCCGCCGGAGGAGGGGCGAACCCCGTCCCATCATAGGCTCCCCGCTCTACCCCCAGGAGGCCATGCGCGACCTGGCCCTCTTCTTCTACCTGATGGCCCTCATATGTCTCCTGTCGGCCGTCATCCCGCCCGCCCTCGGGGACCCCGCCAACCCCGACGTGACCCCCGACCGGCTCCTGCCCGACTGGTACCTCCTGTGGGCCTTCGGCATCCTCAAGGCGGCGCCCAACATATCGATGTTCGGGGTGGACCTGGTCTCCGGCAAGTTCCTGGGCATCATCCTCATCGCGGGGACCTTCGCGGCCGTGCTGATGGTCCCGTGGATAGACCGGATCCTCGCGTACCTGGGAAGGGGGTTCTTCAAGTACCCCGTCACCTTCTCCGAGGGCCGCCGCGCCAAGCGCCCCATGGCCGACCCGCTGATGGCCGCCCTGGGTGCGGGGGCGGTGACCTACGTGTTCATGACCTCGGTCTACTCGATACACGAGGTGGTGGAGACCACCTTCCAGTGGGTGTCGGCCACATGGCTCCTGGCCTCGCTGGTCCTCGTCCCCATGGCCGTCGGCCTGCTCACCTACGGCTCGCTGCGTGCCGCCCGCAGGACCGATGCCTACGAGTGGCGGCTCAACCTCTGCCACGGGTGCGGCAACTGCGACCGGGTGTGCCCCGTGAGACCGGTCCGCGAGGAGCCTCGGCTCAACCTGGTCCACTACATCCACTCCGAGACTGAGGTGCACGTCTGGACGTGCCTCGCCTGCGACAGGTGCTCGGCCTCGTGCCCCCAGGGCATAACGTTCTCCGACCACACCCTGTCGATGCGCAGCGGGGGCGTCGTCCCGGAGCCCCAGCACAGGCCCCAGCACTGCCGTGACCTGCTGGCCTGGCAGACCGCCCGCTCGGCGCGGTCGGCGGACCTCCCCATGCCCGAGGAGGGTGAGGCCGCCGGAAGGGTCGCCTACTTCGCGGGGTGCAGCGGCATGCTTCCCCTCACCCGGGTGTCCCATGACTTCCGGACCCACCGCGAGTCGGCCCTGGCCCTGATGGAGGCCGTGGGCGAGGGAGCCTACCAGCTGCCCAACCTCTGCTGCGGCCACGACGCCCTCTGGCAGGGCGACACCGAGACCTTCGAACGCCTGCGGGAGCGCAACACCAACGCCATCCGGGCGTCGGGGGTGACGACCATCGTCTCCGAGTGCGCCGAGTGCGTGCGGACGCTGAGCAAGGACTACGATCTGGAGGGGGTCACCGTCCAGCACATCAGCCAGTACCTGGGGGCCCGGCGGCTGCCCCCCTTCGAGGACGCCTCCGGTGAGGCTCCCGACGGCGACGGCCCCCTGAGGGTGGCCTACCACGACCCCTGCCGCCTGGGAAGGCACATGGGGGTCTACGACGAGCCCCGGGAGCTTATCAAGAAGGTCCCGGGCGTCCAGCTGGTGGAGCTGGAGGATAACCGTGAAGAGGCCCAGTGCTGCGGTGTGGCCGCGATGATGAACTGCGACCAGGCCTCGAGGGTGCTGCGCCAGCGGCGACTCGACCAGGTGGTCGATGCTGGCGCCGACGTGCTGGTCACCACCTGCCCCAAGTGCATCGCCCACCTGGTGTGTTTGCAGGACGAGGGGAACCACGCGGGTTTCGAGATCGCCGACCTCACCCAGTTCCTGGCGGGCCACCTCCCTCGCGGGGATGGGTCCCGGGGCGGGGACGAGGGGGGTGGGGAGGCATGACCAGCGACAGGCCCAGGATCGGTCTGCTGGTGTGCTCCTGCTGGTCCAGGTCCGAGGTCGGCATCGATGCCGACCGCATCGTCGCCGAGGCCATCAAGACGGGGAACGTCATCCACGCCGAGGCCACCGACGACCTGTGCGGCGTCGGGGCCGCCACCCTCGCCGGTGACCTGGTCCGGCGGCACTCCCTCGACCGCCTCGTGATAGGGGCGTGCGCGTGCTGCCCACAGGACCAGCGGTGCGCCGCCTGCAACCCCGAGAGGGCCGGCCTCCGCGAGGCCGTCAAGGCCGCCACGGACCTGCCCTGGTCCCACCACGCCTTCGTCAACCTCAGGGACCATCACACCATAACCAACGAGGCCGTGGCCGTCATCGCCATGGCCATCGCCCGCATGGAGGCCACGCCCCAGGAGGTGCCCCACCGGGGCAGCCGCGAGCCCGTCAGGACGGCCCTCGTGATAGGGGCGGGAGCGGTGGGCCGCGCCGCCGCCGTGGAGCTGGGGGAGCGGGGCATCCCGACCCATCTTGTCGACCAGGCCGCGCCGGCGGGCACCGGCTCTGCCGCCCCCCGCAACATCACCCTCCACATCCCGACCGTGGTCAAGGACCTGGAGGGGGGTGGGGGTGACTTCGAGGTGACCCTGGTCGAGCTGGGGGAGGAGGTCACCCTCCGGGTTGGCGTGGTCCTCATCGCCCCCGGTCTCGCCGAGGAGGGCTCGGGCTCGGGGGTGGGTTGGGGACTTCCCCACCGGAGCATGATGAGCTCCCCGAGGCGGATCCAGGGGACCTTCCTGGCCGGCGAGGATGGCATATCGTCCGCTGGCGCCGTGGCCGCCTTCCTCGGAAGGACCATCCGGGGCACCCAGGCTGTGGCCAGGGTGGACGGGGAGGCCTGCATCTCGTGCATGAGGTGCGTCCAGGTCTGTCCATACTCGGCCATCTCACGATTGCCGCCACCCGGGGAGACCGTGGAGGTCGACCCTCTGCTGTGCACGGGATGTGGTGCCTGCATCAGCGCATGCATGAACTGGGCCGTGGACCAGACGGGCCACTCCACCAAGGAGCTGGAGGCGGCCATACGGGCGGGGGCGAGCAGGATGAGAGCCCTCCTCATCGTATGCAACTGGTCCGCGTACAGGGCGATGGACCAGGCGTGCCAGGACGGGATGCTCCCCAAGGGTGTGGCCAAGCTGAGGGTGCCCTGCATGGCCCGCGTCTCGCCACACCTCGTACAGGTGGCCCTGGGGGCCGGCATCGACCCTCTCATACTGGCGGGCTGCTCGGAGCAGGGCTGTCACTTCAGGGGTCGCAGGAGCATGCTCGAGGAGCACATGGCGAACCTGGAGGCGGGCCTGGCCGGGTCGGGCGACCTGGAGCGGGTCTTCGTGGTCTCGCTGGGACCCACGGACAAGGACGTGCTGGCCACCAGGGTCGAGGAGGCCATGGAGGCAAGGCGCTACGCCCGGGAGGAGCGGGAACCCGTCACCGACCAGGCCAAGGAGACCGTTTGGTCCAGGGGGTGGAGCGCGTGATGGGCGCCCCCGCCGCCGCCGGCCCAACGATGGTCGAGGAGGTCCCCCTGGGGTACAAGGTATGGGTGTTCGGGTCCAAGATGGTGGGGGTGCTGGTCTTCGCCATGGGCATCGAGATGCTCACCAGGGGCTCACTGGGCTGGGCCGGACTGTTCCTTTTCGCAGGGGCCGCGGTGGTCGTTGCCCCGGTGAGCTCACCGAGCAAGTGGAGGCAGAGGTTCGATAGGAGGTGATAGGATGGCGCACGCGGGATGGCTGGAGACGGAGGACGGCGTCAAGCTGGAGATGGAACTCTACATCAAGCCCGAGGAGGGGAGAAAGCTGGCGGGGGTGGCTGTCATCTCCCATCCCCATCCGATGTTCGGCGGGGACATGCGCAACTCCCTCGTCCGGACGCTTGCCAGCGCCTCGGTGGAGGAGGGATACGTCCCCCTGCTGTTCAACTTCCGGGGGACGGGCAGGTCCGAGGGCACCCATACCGGAGGGGTGGCGGAGGTCCAGGACATGGCCGCAGCGATGGCCTACGCAAAGGAACTGGTCGGCGGTGGAAGCATCGTCCTGATGGGGTACAGCTTCGGTGCCAAGATGGCCACCCATTGGTTGAACGGGGGAGGCCGTGCCACCGCCTTCGTGGGCGTGGCCGTTCCGAGCCAGACGGACTACCCTGACTACGGGGACATCCCCTCCCTGTTCATCAGCGGCGAGATGGACGACGTCGCCCCCCTGGACGACGGGCTCACCCGTTCCTTGATGGTGAACGGCATCCACGTGGTGGTGGAGAGCGCCGACCACTTCTTCCTCGAGACCCATTCAGAGGTCGGGGAGGCCGCCCGGGGTTTCATAGACATCACGTGCCCCCTGAAGGATTGACCAAAGCCTTTTATCGCCGTTGGCCCTTGGCCGGGACCGGTGGTAGCATGAAGGGAGGCAAGGCGGGACCGATGGACGTCACCGACGAGGACCTGGAGCGGTCCATCCTGGCGGGCTACTTCGAGGAGGACATACTCTCTGTCCACCTGAAGGTGGGCTGCAGGCCCATGGCCAAGCGGGGTTCCGTCGAGGCCGTGGAGCTGGTCGAGATCGGCGGGAAGGAGCTGGAGCGGGCCGACCTCCACAAGCTGATGGACGAGGTGCTGGACCTGGTCGTGCGACACCAGGGCTCCGCCGTCGAGATCGAGCACGAGGGCTCGATGGTGGTCCAGATGGGGCCCTACCGCATCGCCGCCGCATCACCCCCCTTCTCCGACGGCATGGAGGTCACCGCCGTCAAGCAGGTACGCCAGCTGGACCTGGAAGAGTACGGGCTGTCACCCGCCCTGGTCGAACACCTGGAGGACTACCACCGGGGCGTGCTGGTCTCGGGGAGGCCCGGGGACGGCAAGACCACCTTCTCCCGCGCCCTCGCCATGCACCTTCGGTCGCGCAACGCCGTGGTCAAGACGATGGAGAGCCCGCGGGACATGGTCCTTCCCCCCGACGTCACCCAGTACGCACCCCTCGAGGGGAGCTGGGAGCTGACGGCGGAGATCCTGCTCATGGTCCGGCCCGACTTCGTGGTCTTCGACGAGGTCAGGAAGACCGAGGACTTCGCGGTGTACGCCGACATGCGATTGGCCGGGGTGGGCCTCGTGGGAGTGGTCCACGCCAACTCGGCCATCAACGCCGTGCAGCGCCTCGTCGGAAGGGTGGAGCTGGGCCTGATGCCACAGATAGTGGACACCGTCCTGCACCTCAACAAGGGCAAGGTGGAGCAGGCCCTCAGGTTGGTGCCCACGGTGAAGGTCCCAGAGGGCATGTTCGAGCAGGACCTGGCAAGGCCGGTGGTGGTGGTCGAGGACTTCCACACCGGCGAGCCCCAGTACGAGATGTACACCTACGGCGACCAGCTGGTGGTCATGCCCATCTCCTCGCGGGGCAGGGGCGGCTCCGGCACCCAGGGCGTGACCCCGAGGCCCGTGGTCACCGAGGACGACGTCGCCGACCGGCTGCGGTACATGGTGGCGGGCCCCCTCGAGGTGGAGATGCCTTACCCCGGCAGGGCCAGGGTGTACGTGGAGTCCGAGGACGCGTCGGCCATCATCGGGCGGGGCGGTCGGAACATCAAGGACCTGGAACGGGAGCTGGGCGTGCGCATCGACGTGGTCTCGGACCGGGACGGCGGACCCGGAGGTGGACCCCGGAAGAGGCTCACCGACTTCTCGACGAGGGAGACGAAGAACAACATAACGCTCTACGTTCCCAGCCGATACCATGGCAGGGATGCCGACGTGGAGGTCAACGGTCAGGTGGTGGGAAGCGCCCGCGTCACCAAGCGGGGGGCGGTCCGCTTCGCCAAGCGCTCACGGGCGGGGAGGGCCATCTCCTCGGCCATCGACACCGGACTAGAGGTTGTCATAGAGATCCAAGGCGATCGATGACCGAGAATCGTAGAGTGACGCCGGAAGACCCCCCCTGTCCGGGAACGGCTACCGACCTCTCATCACCCTTTTGATACTTCATGCTATCATCCCTTGCGAATCCGAAAAACCTACGAGAACAGAGAAGCACTTTAATATCCCTCCCCCAATCGGTCTCTGTCCGGAGGGGTCTCTAGGTCATCGCTCGGCGAGCGAGGACCAGGTCATAGATCCTACCTCCCGTAGGTCCGTCGATGCTCTCGATGGGCCCGTGACCCCTTCGTACAGACCCTTCCTCCTCCGGGGGTCAGAGGGGTTCCTCCACAGAGGTTCGCGGACTCGCCGGTCTTGTTCCCGTGGGCCTCGATCGACCTCCTAGCGGCGGTGTTGACGACCGTCGTCTCGGCAGCGGCACCCCCTCCCTCCCACGCCCTAATGGAAACCCAAAAGAACCCGCACCACCATCCGGGCCGCACCATGGGTGATGGAATGGTCACGAGCGAAAAGGACGACGAGGCGGCAATGCCCCTGGAGGAGCGCGTCAAGCGGGCCTCGAGGGAGCGCAAGAAGTGGGAAGCCCTCAGGAAGGCCTTCGCGACCAGCAAGAGCAAGCAGGCCTCCAACCTCGAGCGGATGAAGGGCCTCGAGGGTCGCAAGGAGAGGCTCCAGAAGGTCCGCGAGGATACCCTCATGGACCCCAAGATGATCATGGAGGCCGTCACCAACATGGAGGCGGCCGGCTTCCGGGTCCGCATGGCGGTGGACGCGGAGGAGGCCCTCCAGATGGTCGTCGAGGAGATGGGCGACGAGAAGCTGCTGGTGAAGAGCAAGACCAACGTCTCCAAGGAGATCCACCTGACCCACGCCATGACCGACATGGGGTACGAGGTGGTGGAGACGGACCTGGGCGACCGCATCATCCAGATATCCGACGAGCCAGGTGCCCACCCAACGGGTCCCGCGGCCCACCTGGACAGGTACGACATCGCCAAGATCCTGTCCGAGTACGCCGGCCGGGAGCTGGAGCCCGACCCGAGGAAGCTGGCGGACTTCGTCCTGGAGGACCTCTCCGATTCCATCGAGAGGTCGAGGGTGGGCCTGACCGGCGCCAACTCCATCGGGGCCGAGGAGGGGGCGGTCCTCATCATCCAGAACGAGGGGAACATCACCAAGGTGTCGATGAGACCCTGGAAGCACATCATCCTCACCGCGATAGACAAGGTGTACCCCAACCTCGACGAGGCCCTCAACGCCGCCAGGCTGCAGATCTTCTACGCCACCGGGGCGGTCCTCACGTCCTACATAAACATCATAGGCGGCCCCTCCAAGACCGCCGACATCGAGAAGAAGCTCTTCGAGGGCATCCACGGGCCCAAGGAGGTGGTGGTGATCATGCTGGACAACGGCAGGTCCCAGGCGGAGGGGGAGATGCTGGAGGTGTTCAAGTGCATCGGGTGTGGCAATTGCCTGCTCCACTGCCCCGTCTACGACACCATCGCCCTCAACTACGGCGAATCGCCCGCCCTGGGCGGCAGGGGAGTGGGAATGCTGGCGGTGACGGAGGGCCTGGACGAGGCCGTGGACCACGGCCTGTACTTCTGCACCCAGTGCGAGCTGTGCGAGTCGGAGTGCCCGGCGGGGGTCAACGCACCCTCCGTCATCAGCGCCCTGCGCAAGCGGGCCTACCAGGAGGGCAATATCATCGAGTCCGCCAAGGCCGTCCTCGACGTGGTCGACGAGTACGGGACCCCCTACGGTGAGGAGCTGGCCGACCTGCCCGAGCCGCCGGGCAAGGCAGAGACCGTGCTCTACGTGGGATGCGTAGAGCGCAGGACCGAGGAGACCGACGTGCCCGCCGCCAGGCGACTCCTCGACCGCATCGGCCTCGAGCACGCCTTCATCGACGAGAAGTGCTGCCAGGCCCTGGTGGAGCTCCTGGGTGGGGAGCGGGACCCTGACTTCATCCAGCACAACCGGGACGCCATAATCGCGGCGGGCGCCCAGCGGGTGGTGACCCTGTGCCCCACCTGCGCCCACATGCTGGAGGGCGACCTGGACGGCACCGGCATCGAGGTCATGCCCATGGTAGAGGTGGTGGCCCAGGCCGACCTCCCCGTCAACGTGGAGGGCATCGTCACTTACCACGACCCGTGCGACCTGGGCCGCAAGTCGAGCCGGGGAGCCCTGGGATTCGAGGCGCCCCGGAAGGCCATCGAGGCCACCGGCGCCACCATCAGGGAGATGCCCAGGAACAGGGAGGAATCCAAGTGCTGCGGCGGTGGAGGAGGCCTGCGGGCCACCTACCCCTCCCTATCTGTGGCGATGGCGAAGCAGCGGATGGAGGAGATCCGCGACATGGACGCCGACTGGTGCCTCACCGACTGTCCCAGCTGCGTCCACAACCTGAGCAACGCCAAGAAGCGGAAGGACAGGGTCGAGATAATGACCACCATCCGGTGGCTCGACCAGATGCTGGCCAGGGAGTAGGCCGTCCCGTTCCCCGGCACGTTTATTAACGGCCAGCACCTTGGCCGCCCGATGGCCGTCCGCCACCTCCACCTGGTCGCATCGATCCTCGTGGCGGCAGCGGTGGTCCTCAGCGTCTACGCCTGGTACCTCATGAGGGAGGAGGCCGAACCCGACCCCTTCCACGTCACCTTGCTGGTGACGGACACCGAGGCCAATGCCACCGACGAGAACCTCACCGACGTCATCATCTGGGTGGCGGTCGCCAACGGCGAACCCAAGCCACGGTGGTCCGAGGTGGAGGTGACCTTGGAGGTCCCCGCGGGCAACGAGACGCTGTCGCCGCCGAAGCTCGAGATCGACGATCAGGACGGCAACGGGCGGGTCACCGAGGGTGACCTGCTCCGCATCCACGCCCTGACCTCCACCGAGATGCAGGGCAAGGTGACCCTGTGGACGGGCGGGAGGGCCATCGGGACGGTGAATCTCTAACATGGCACCCAGAGCGATTATCGAGACCAGTATGGGCATGATCGTGGCCGACCTCTTCTCGGACGGCGCGCCCGGCACGGTGGACAACTTCGTGAACCTCGCCAACGCGGGGTTCTACAAGAACATGATCTTCCACAGGATCATCAAGAGCTTCGTCATCCAGACAGGCGACCCCACGGGGACCGGTCGTGGCGGTTCCGACAGGAAGATCAGGCTGGAGACCAACCCCTCCCTGCGTCACGAGGCGGGCGCCCTGGGCATGGCCCGCGGACCCGACCGCGACAGCGCCTCCTCCCAGTTCTACATCTGCGACTCCGCGGTGAGCTCCCTTGACAACAACTACGCGGTGTTCGGCAAGGTCGTCGAGGGCATGGACGTGGTCCACGCCATCGCCTCGGTCCCCACCGGTGCCGGCGACAAGCCCGTGGACCCGCCCAGGCTGCTCTCGGTTTCCATCCAGTGAAGCGGTCCGGCTCCTATCCGCCCAGCACCTGGACGTTGAGCTTCCGTGACCGGGGGCCGTCCAGCTCCACGAAGAGCACCGACTGCCAGGTCCCCAGCGCGAGCCGGCCCCCGGTGACGGGGATGGTCACCGAAGCGCCCATCATGATGCCCTGCAGGTGGGCGTGGGCGTTCCCGTCGGTCCCGTCATGGCGATAGCCAGCACCCTCAGGGGCCATCCTCGCCGCCCAGTCCAGCAGGTCGTGGACCAGCTGGCCCTCCCGCTCGTTGACCACCACCGCGGTGGTGGTGTGGGGGCTGTGCACGACGGCCACGCCCTCTCGGACGCCGGAGGCCCGGACGGCACCCTCCACCAGACCGGTCACGTCCACGACCTCGGTCCGTTTCGTCGTATCCACGGGATATCGTTCCATCTGGTCCCCGGAGGAGGAAGGGAACGGAGGGGGAAAAAGGTTGGCCCCAGTCCCCCGGGGACCCGCCGGGCACCGGGAAACGATTCCGGTTAATATTTATACACAGACCCTCAATGGAGATGTGAGCACAGGCTTTGGCTCCCAGGGGTAATTGAATGAGGTCTTTCCAAGTCGCAACCAGGCTGCTCGCGATCGTGGCCGTGTGCCTGATCCTCCTCTCGTCTTCATCCATCGACCAGGGCGTGATGGCGGAGACCATCACCAAGTTCGCCGGTGGAAGCACCGAGGTGGAGATCGCACTGACGGCCGGTGGTCAGAACGACCAGACCAACCTGTACGTCCCGGTCGCCGGCACGGTGACCTCCGCCACCTTCGACATCACGGGCATGGAGAACGGTGACAACAACTACCCGCACCGGGTCCAGGTGAACGTGGGCTCCTTGGGCAACACCGTCTACGTGTGGGCCGACAGGACCTACGGTGCCATGGGGTACCAGGCCGGGTTCACCAACTTCCAGGGCTCCGCGGACATGACCTTCGAGCAGGCCGGGTCCAACAGCACCCTCTCCGTCCGCCTTCCCGAGGGTGCCGACGTCAAGTCGGCCACGGTGCGGATGACGGGCGCCGAGTACGACGCGGGCTGGGCCTACCCGTCCAAGCTGGCCCACAAGATGGGCAACAACTGGGTGCCCCTGTCCGTCGGCTGGAGGCCCACTCCACAGCTCATCGACTACGACGGCGACGGCGACCTGGACATGCTCACCGGCGGGTACCAGTGGATCAGCGGCTCGGCCCGCTGGATCTGGTACTTCGAGAACATCGGCACCAAGTCCGAGGCGAAGTGGCAGGAGAACACCTCCCTCAACTTCCCCGCATACGACAGCCGCTACTGGACGCAATACTACCGGTCCTCGCCCACCTTCGTAGACATGGATGACGATGACGACTACGACCTGGTCATAGGCATGTACTACGGCGGTTTGAAGATATACTGGAACACGGGCACCAAGACCTCCCCCACCTGGTCGGACGACGGTGTCGGGTCTGGCAGCATGTTCTATGGCATCGACGAGGGGTCCTACGCATCCTCGTCCTTCGCCGACATGGACAACGACGGCGACCTTGACATGGCGGTGGGAGCCTACACCACCGGAGGCGCGGGGTCGAAAGTGGGCGTAGCGTATTACCGCAACGACTACAGCGGGGGCAATTACTCCTGGTCGACCACGAACCTGTTCGGTGGCATCGCGACCGACGAGTACTCAAGACCGTGCCTCATCGACTACGACGGTGACGGTGACCACGACATCTTCGTAGGTTACTTCAATGGGTCCATAGGTTACTACGAGAACACCGGGTCCAAGACCACACCATCCTGGACCCAAAGGCCCAAGGTCCAGGGCAACATCGACGTGGGGTCGTACGCGGGACCCTCCATCGGCAATATGGACAACGATGGCGACCTGGACCTTCTCATCGGGGCGAGCGACGGTTATTTCTACTACTACGAGCGCATCCTCAGCAACCCCGAGGACGTCGGCATCGACGTGGGCAACGACGGGTCTGTGGACTGGACCAGGTCGGGCGAGCTGGAGGGGTCCGTCACCACCAGCGACCTCTCCGCGGCCTTCGAGGCCAACCTCAAGGGGACCTACAGCAAGACCGACAGCTGGGGCAACAACTTCTACGACGTGGACCTGAAAATATCCACCGCGGCCGCCGGCCTGCTGACCATCGACCAGGTCAGCATCGAGTACGAGTACACCGTCACCTCCCGGGACTTCACAGACATCCTCAACGACTACATAGACGACCACAAGGACGAGGCGGACGACGCGGGCAACATCAAGGTCCCGGTCATCGTCTCCAGCGCGACCGTGGGCAAGATCAAGCTCTCGAACCTCAAGATCGTGGTCGACCGGCCTCCCGTCTGGTCGATGATACCCTCTGCCGGCATCGACGAGGACACGAAGGACCTGCAGCTGATAGACCTCTTCGCCTACATCTCCGACGACTACACCGCCGACGCGAGCCTCACCCTCAAGGTGATCCAGCTCGATCAGGAGAATATCGTCAAGATCACCCTCGAGAACGGTCGCTACATCGGCGTGGACGCGGAGACAGGCTCGGCCAACGACAACTGGCACGGCAACATCTCGGTCAAGGTCCAGGCCTGGGACGGCCTCGGCCACGTGGCCACATCCAACGTGTTCATCATCCTGGTGAGGCCCGTCAACGACGACCCGATGCTCCACGGGGCGCCCCCTTCCAGCATCATGGAGGACGAGTACTTCTCGTACCAGATAGATGCCAAGGACGTGGACGGCGACCCCCTCCACTACAGCATCATCGGGGCTCCCTCGGCGATGAAGGTCTCCGACACCGGGCTCATCACCTGGACCCCGACCCAGGACGACGTGGGCCCCCACTCGATGACAATCGTGGTCGCCGACCCCTTCAATGCCTCGGCGACCATGCAATGGGACCTGACGGTCATCAACGTCAACGACGCCCCGGAGCTTGACCTGCCAGGGAAATTGACGGTGACCGAGGGCAAGCCGTTCTACATGTCCCTCGAGGGCACCTTCCACGACGTGGACGACCCCACCGACAAGCTCAAGGTGAGCGTGGAGAACGCGTGGTCCGAGTTCGACGAGACCGACCTGACCGTGACGTTGTTCTATCCCAAGGAGACGGGCATCGCCCAGGACAAGCTGGTGGTCACGGTGACCGACCCCCATGGCCTGACCGCCACGGGCGTCATCATCCTGGAGATAGTCGGCGTCGACAAGCTGGACCTCATCGGCATCCCCGACCAGATGGCCGTCGAGGAGGACTACTGGACCGTGGACATCAAGCCCTACCTGTACAATGTCGAGGACTACAACAAGCTGGTCATCACCACGACCTCGTCGTACATCGAGGTCGACGGCACCAAGCTGAACCTCCACTATCCCAAGGACTCGTTGACCGACAACAAGGAGGCAGTGGTCGTGAGGGCCATGCAGGGGACGGAGGTGGCGACCGACGAGTTCACCGTGACCCTCCTCAACCTCGGCCACGACCTGGCCCTCACCATAATCCCCGACCAGGACGTGCTGGAGAAGGAGGCCGTCCAACTGGACATCACTCCCTACATCAAGAACGCCCCCGACATCGATATGGTCAAGGTGACCATCAAGGCCAGCGAGCACGTCACGCTGAACGGGAAGGTCCTGACCTTCTTCTACCCTGCGTACTACGACCCCGAGTCCGAGGTCGTCACCGTGACCATCGCCTTCGAGGACATCGGGGCCTCAAGGGAGTTCACCGTCCTCATCCACGACGCCGAGGACGACTTCTACCTGGCGGAGATACCCGAGGTCACCGTCACCGAGACCATCCCCGAGACCTTCAACATCAAGCAGTACATCATGAACGCGGACGACATCTCCCGCATCGATGCCTGGACCGACTCGCCCTACTCCGACGTGAACCGCTTCGACATACAGATGACGTACCCGGATGGGTTCACCGGGGGCGAGAAGGTGCGTGACGACCTCATCCGCGTGACCGTCTCGGATGGCCTCCACGAGTTCACCCGGGCGGTCACCATCCACGTCAACAGGCTTGGCAAGGAGCTCCAGCTGAGCGGCATCGGGGACCGGACCGTATTCGAGGACACCGACCTGGTCATCGATGTCGAGACCTTCCTGTACAACGTGGACGAGATCGACGACGTGAGCGTCATGGTCACCCCCGACACCTACGCCAGGTGGGTGGGGTTCGTCGTCACCTTCAACTTCCCCGCCAGTGCCGACCTGAACAAGTGGGAGGTCACCTTGAGGGCCACCGAGGGGACCGACATCGCCCTGGAGACCATCATCATCTACATCGAGAAGGTCCCCGAGGTGTTCACCTTCGGACCCATCGGCTCCATCACCGCGGTTGAGGACGTGCCCTACGTCCTGGACGTGGAGCCGTTCCTCAAGAACATGGCTCCCGGCGTCGACTACACCATCGGCATCCACTCCGACCACGCCACCGTTGAGGGTTTCGTCGTCACCTTCCTCTACGAGACGGAGGTGACCATGGACGAGATCGTCCGCATCAACGTCACCGGCGCCAACGAGGACTTCGCCGAGCAGGACATCTACGTCCACGTCAAGACCGTCAACGACCCACCTGTCCTGACCGAGCCCATCGCCACGGACATCTACGTCAAGGAGGGCGAGGAGGCGGTGACCATCGACCTGACCAAGGTCTTCACCGACATCGACACCGACATGCTCAACTACTCCTGCGACGAGGAGGTCATCAGGATCGACTGGGAGAATGGGGTGGCCACCATCGTGTTCGTGAAGGACACCGCCAGGCCCGACGACCTGGAGGGCGTGGTCATCTATGCCTTCGACCCCGACGACCCTGGCTCGAGGAAGGCGTCCAACGCGTTCAATGTCACCTTCTACCTGGAGGACGAGGAACCCCCTGGTCCCGGACCCGTCGGCCCATCCAGCGGCGTCCAGGAGCCCGACGGCGGCTCGGGTTGGATCATCATCGCCCTCCTCGTGATCGTCGGCGTTGTCGGCGTAGGCTGGATGTACTACCGCAAACGGAAGCCCGCCCAGCTGTGAGAAGGACATGCGCAGGATGAGGCCAGGACGGCAGGTCCCGGGGTGAACGCAACCCCTGAGGTTAAATACCCTGGAACAGTCAGTGTTTGCACCATACTCTATATATACGGTCGATGGACCTTCGGCGAATCGGCCAGCGTAGAGCCTATTCAAAGGGATGGTCAACAATGAGAAAAGCAATATTCCTCAGACGTGTCATGGTGGCAGCCCTCGTCGTCCTCTTCTTCGGGATCCCGTCGACCCCCATCGACGTGGCCGAGGCGGGCACGATAGACTCCTTCTCCACCGGCAACTCCTCGGAGACGTACGTCTTCAACGCACCGGGCAACCAGGACACCATATACCTCAAGGTCCCCGTGGACGGGACCGTGATCTCGGCGACCATGGACGTGACCGGCCAGGTCCTCTCCGGGTACGAGCACCCCACCGCGGTCAGGGTCTTCGTGGGGAACATCGCCCAGGGCACCGAGGTGTACCGCTTCCAGGGCCCCGCGTACGGCTCGATGGGACACCAGTACATGTTCAACGACGGCAAGGTCACCAAGACCATCATCTTCGAGGAGTCGGGCACCGACGACACCATGAGGGTCCGGTTGCCCAGGGGCGCGGACGTCCTCAACGCCTCGATACGGTTCAAGGGAGAGCTGCAGGACGCGGGATGGGCCTCGGCCATTCCCATATCCGAACAGGTTGGTTCCAACTTCGTGCCCGTGGACACTGGCTACATGAGCTGCCCCCAGCTGGTCGATGTCGACAACGACGGGGACCTGGACCTTCTCTCCGGTGGCTACATCTGGGGTTGGCCCCGAGAGTACATCTTCTACTGGGAGAACACCGGGAACTCCACCAACCCCGTGTGGACCGACGAGTCCTCTACCTTTCGCAACGTGGTCTCGAACCTCAACAATCCCTACTACACCGCCCCCCGGCTCGTCGACCTGGACAAGGACGGTGACAGGGACTTCGTCCTCGGCATGTACGACGGTTCCATCAGCCTCTACTGGAACGAGGGGACGGACGCCAGCCCCTCGTGGACCTACAACGGCACCGGCGTTAACAGCGTGTTCTACGGCATCGGTTCGGGCACAACCCAGTACTACGCCCGGCCCGACTTCGCAGACATGGACAACGACGGGGACCTGGACATGGCGTATGGCGAGTACGCATACCAGGGTGGCACGTCGAACGTGGGCATCGACTCCTGGCGCAACGATTACAACAACGGTGTCTGGAGCTGGACGACCTACAACTTCTTCGGAGGCATCACCACCGACCAGTACTCGTCCCCCCACCTGGTGGACTGGGACGGGGACGGGGACAATGACCTGTTCGTGGGCTTCTACAACGGCACCATCGCCTACTACGAGAATACGGGGACCAAGGCCAACCCCAAGTGGACGCAGGACACGAAGGTCACGGCCAACATCGACATTGGCACGCTGGCCAACCCGTGGACCGGCGACCTGGATGGCGACGGCGACCTGGATCTGGTCGTGGGCGGGTACAGCGGCGAGATCTATTATTATGAGAACCTCAGGTCCTTCCCAACCAACCCCAAGCTGGACATCGGGAAGGACGGCGATACGGAGGTGTCCTTCTCGGGTACCTTCGACAAGACGTCGACGGTCTCCGGCTTCCACGACGAGCTGGAGTCCCACATCAAGACCAACGGGCGCCCCTCGTACACCGACCACTGGGGTAACGTGTTCGACGACATCGTCCTCTCCCTCTCCTCCGAGAGCCCCGGCGGGATGGTAGTGGACCAGGTCCACATCACCTACTCCTACACCAAGACCACCAGGGACTTCGCCACCATACTCGCGAAGTACATATCCGACAACAAGGACAAGGCCGATGACGAGGGGAACCTCCTGGTACCCATCGTCGTGACATCGACCACGAAGGGCAAGGTCATGCTCAGCAACGTCAAGGTGGTCATCGACGTCCCGCCCAAGTGGGCCAAGATCCCCTCGACCTACTCCGTCCCCGAGGACACCAAGGACCTCCAGCTCATCGACCTGCTCGATTACGTCCTGGACGACTTCGACTCTCAGGCCAACCTCAAGCTGAGCGTGGTGCAGCTGGACCAGGTGGGCATCGTCGAGGTAACCCTGCAGGATGGGCACTTCGTGGGTGCCGATTCCGAGACGGGCACGGCCAACGACAACTGGTACGGGAACGTCCGAGTGGTGGTCTCGGCAACCGACTCGCGGGGTCAGACGACCAAGTCCAACGAGTTCACCATCGAGGTGACCCCCGTCAACGACGCCCCCGAGCTCAAGGGCGCGCCCCCGGCGACCGTGAACGAGGATTCCACGCTGAAATACCAGATCGAGGCGTTCGACGTGGACAAGGACCCCCTGAAGTACGAGATCGAGGGGATGCCCGAGGGCATGGTCCTCTCCGACACCGGCCTGGTCACCTGGACCCCCACCAACGACGACGTGGGCACATACACGATGACCATCTCCGTCACCGACCCCTCCTCCGAGCGGGTCGACATGACCTGGATCCTGGAGGTCATCAACGTCAACGATGCGCCCGTCATCTCCGGACTTCCGACGGAGATGGATGTGACCGAGGGCATCGCGGATTACATCGACATTGCCAAGGGCATCTCGGACGTGGACAACGCCCTGTCCGAGCTGACCATCGAGATGGTGGCGGGAAGCCCGTACGTCGACATGGACGCGAACCTGATAATCACCATCCTCTTCCCGAAGGAGTCAGGGTTCGATGACGACCACATCGACATCATGGTGATAGACCCCGCAGGCGCCATGGCGACCTGGGGCATCGACCTGAGGGTCATCCACGTGGACAAGCTCGACCTCATCGGCATCCCCGACCAGCAGGCCGTAGAGGAGGACTCATGGACCCTGGACATCAAGCCCCACCTGTACAACGTCGAGACCTACAACAAGCTGGTGATAACCACCTCTTCCAATTACATCACCGTCTCGGGGACCAAGCTCAACCTGTACTATCCAAAGGACGCGCTGCCGAACCTCCAAGAGATCGTGAGGGTGACGGCGAAGCAGAACGACGAGGTCGCCACCGACGAGTTCACGGTCAGCCTCCTAAGGCTCGGCCACGACCTGACCCTCACCATCATCCCCGACCAGGACGTGCTCGAGGACGAGGTGTCGACCCTGGACATCACCCCGTACATCAAGAACGCCCCCGAGATCGACAAGGTCAAGGTGACCATCAAGGCCACGGAGCATGTATCGGTCAACGGTCGCGTCATCACCTTCGACTACCCGCAGTACTACGACCCCGAGTCCGAGGTGGTCACCGTGATCATCGGCTACCTGGAGTTCGGGTCCTCCCGGGAATTCACCGTCAACATCCACGACACCGAGGACGACTTCTACCTGGCGGAGATACCCGAGGTCACCGTCACCGAGACCATACCAGAGACCTTCAACATCAAGCAGTACATCATGAACGCCTACGACATCGACAGGATCGACGCCTGGACCGACTCACCCTACGCCGACGTGAACCGCTTCGACATCCAGATGACGTACCCGGATGGGTTCACCGGGGGCGAGAAGGTGCGCGACGACCTCATCCGCGTGACCGTCTCCGACGGCCTGCACGAGTACACCCGGGCGGTCACCATCCACGTCAACCGGCTGGGCAAGGAGCTCCAGATGACCGGCATCGGCGACCGGACGGTGTACTACGGCACCGACCTGGTCATCGACGTGGAGCCGTACCTGTACAACGTGGACGAGATCGACGACGTGGCAGTGTCGGTCGCGCCCTCCAGCTACATGGTGGAGCAGGACGGCTTCCGGTTCACCTTCAACTACCCGGCGTCGCTGTCGCTGACCCTCCAGCAGGTGACCTTCACCGCCACCGAGGGCACCGACATCGCGGCGGAGACCATCATCATCTACGTCGAGCACGCGCCCAAGGTCTTCGCCTTCGCACCGATAGGCTCCATCACCGCGGTGGAGGACGAGTCCTACGTCCTGGACGTGGAACCCTACCTGGTGAACATGGCTCCCGGCATCGACTACACCATCGGCATCCACTCCGACCACGCCACCGTTGAGGGCTTCGTCGTCACCTTCCTATACGAGACGGAGGTGACCATGGACGAGATCGTCCGCATCAACGTCACCGGCGCCAACGAGGACTTCGCCGAGCAGGACATCTACGTCCACGTCAAGACAGTCAACGACCCACCTGTCCTGGCCGAGCCCATCGCCACCGACCTCCAGGTCAAGGAGGGCGAGGAAGCCGTGACCATCGACCTGACCAAGGTCTTCACCGACATCGACACCGACACGCTCAACTACTCCTGCGACGAGGAGGTCATCAGGATCGACTGGGAGAATGGCGTGGCCACCATCGTGTTCGTAACGAACACCGCCAGGCCCGACGACCTGGAGGGCGTGGTCATCTACGCCTTCGACCCCGATGACCCCGACAGCATGGTGGGGTCCAACGAGTTCAACGTCACCTTCTACCTGGAGGACGAGGAACCCCCGGGTCCCGGACCCGTCGGCCCATCCAGCGGCGTCCAGGAACCCGACGGCGGCTCGGGTTGGATCATCATCGCCCTCCTCGTGATCGTCGGCGTGGCAGGCATCGGCTGGATGTACTACCGCAAGAGGAGGCCCGCCGAGCTGGGTTGAGGTCACGCGTCGACAAAACTACTAATATCCACGCCATCGTTCCGGTGGCGATGGACGACGCCATGGACCTGGATGCGTTGGTCAGCGCGATAAGGAGCTACCCCGGGGTGACCCGCAAGCACCCCATCCGGGACGTTGTGGCATTCCTGCCCAAGATGGTCCCCGGAGCCGCCGAGCCCGAGAGGTACGAGAGCAGGGTCCTGGCCGACTTCGGCGAGGATTCTGCGGTGGTGGCCCTGGACGACGACCCCGACGGCGAGGTCCTGCTCGTGGCGACCGATGGCATCATGGCGACCCTCCTGGAGGCCAACCCCTACTGGGCCGGTTACGTGTCCGTCCTCGTCAACGCGATGGACATCGCCGCCACGGGGGGCGTGCCCTTCTGCATGGTGGACGTCATCTCCCTCAGAGTGGGCGAGATGGGCACCCGACTGCTCGAGGGTATCCGCGCGGGGGTGGAGCAGTTCCGCGTCCCCATGGTCGGGGGCCACACCCATCCCGACGCCGAGTGCAGCGCCATCGACGTGGCCGTGGTGGGCAGGGCGAGGAGGTCCGAGGTCATCTACTCTCACACCGCCCGGGTGGGGGATTCCATCGTGGTGGGCATCGACACCGATGGCGAGTTCCATCCCGATTTCCGGTACTCCTTCGACACCTCGACCAAGCGGACCCCCGATGAGGTGGCGAGGCGCATGTTCGCCGCCCGCCGACTGTCCCAGAGAGGGCTCCTGACCGGGGGCAAGGACATCTCCAACCCGGGCACCCTGGGCACCCTGGGGATGCTGCTGGAGACCTCCGGCAAGGGAGCGGTGGTGGACCCTACACTGGTGCCCGCCCCCGAGGGCGCCGACCCGATACACTGGATCCTGTGCTACCAGGGCTGCGGGTTCGTCCTGACGTGCCCCCCCGGGAACGAGGGACAGGTCCTCGAGGGACTCGCCTCGGCGGGGCTCCGCTCCTCTGCCATCGGCCAGGTCACCGACGGCCACCGTCTCGTGGTGGAGGCGGGAGGCGAGGAGAGGGAACTCTTCGACTTCGGCCGCGAGCCCCTCACCGGGTGCGGACCCCCGGGAAGATAGGAGGTCCTCACGATGGGTGGGGGACTCCGTGGGAGCGTGCGCTGGAGGTTCTGGTCCTATGGCCTGCCGGCCGCCATCTGGGGAGGCGTGCTGCTGGCCCTGGCCGTGGCGACGGACCTGGGGCCCATCGAGGACGTCGACGTGATGCCCCAACAGGACAAGATCGTCCACTTCCTGGAGTACTTCCTCCTGGCCTTCCTGACAGTCTTCGCCCTCGTCCGTGGGACGAAGAGGTCTCGGCAGTGGCAGATGCAGATGGCCATCATCTTCCCCGTGCTCTACGGCATCCTGCTAGAGGTCATCCAGCTGGGCGTCCCGGGGAGGGAGATGTCCTTCCTGGACATCGGGGCCAACGTGGCCGGCGTTCTGGCGGGCGCCTTCGTCGGGATGCGGGTGCTGGAACCCGTGGCCGTCCGAAAGGGTTAAGGCGGCGAGAAGGGGTGCTCCCGGCATGGCCCAGGACGTGGAGGAGGCGGACATCCAGGTGGATGGCCGCCGCTGGCACTACTACACCTTGGGTGAGCCCGGCTCCCCGCTCCTGCTCCTGGTCCACGGCTTCCGCAGCAGCGCCCGCTTCTTCCGACCCACGATGAGGGCCTTCTCGGACCGGTGGCGCGTTGTGGCGCCGGACCTCCCTGGCCACGGCGATTCCGAGCCCTGGGACCCCGAGGAGGATGTGGTGGAGCAGTGGGTGCTCCTCGAGGGGTTCTGCGACGCCCTCTCCCTGGACAGGATGAGCGTCCTGGGAAGCTCACGCGGGGGGGCAGTGGCCCTCCAGCTCGCCGCCCACAGGCCCGAGCGCGTCGAGGCCCTGGTCCTCATCGCCGCGCCCACGAAGCCCTTCAAGCCGGGCACCCTCGACATACGGAGGATGGTGGTCAACGAGGAGGCCCTCACCGACGACCTGCTCCGTGAGATGGGGCGAACGATGATGGCCTCCCGGGGATACGAGGAGGCCCGGAAGCGGGCCGTCGACGCCGACGGGCTGGAGAGGGACCTACGGCCCATCATGAGCAACGTGAAGGTGCCGACCCTGATCATCTGGGGTGCGGAGGACGAGACCATACCCGTCGAGATGGGCCTCGAGCTGCTCCGGGGTATCGGGGGGTCAACGATGCGACTTGTTGGCGGCGGCGGCCACGTGCTCCTCCTCGACAAGCCGATGGAGACACAGGTCCTCATCCGCGAGTTCCTGGAGGCCCCGGGAACGGACATGGACTGATTCGACCGATTGAGAACCTGGTCGCAACCTATTTGAGCACACTTGCCGTGGGTCCCCCCGGTGGTACCACGGCCAACGAGGGGAAGGAGGGGCATCTCCACGTCTTCGCGACGGGTAGTGTGACGGGTCCCCTGAGGCGTGCGGCCCAGGCCTTCGTCCTTCTCCACGAGGAGGCCATTTTCGAACTTACGGTATCGGGTTCAAGCAAGCTGCTGCCCCGGATGCTCGAATGGCAGGAGGGTGACCTCATCTGCGGGGGCTCCGAGGCCGTCATCGACTCCGCCATCATGTACGGGTGCGTCCTGGAGAGGACCGTCAGACCGGTGGGTGCCAGGGACACGGCCATCCTCGTTCCCAACGGCAACCCCGCGGACATCAAGGGCCTCAAGGACCTGGCCCGGGACGATGTGAGGATCGGTGTAGCCATGCAGGGCTCGCTCCAAGGCCTGTGGGAGGCGGTCTCCCTTCGAGCCGGGATGTTCGAGGCCATCCGGGACAACGTCAGGGACGTTTCCGTGGGCTCTTCGGACCTCATGGGCGTGTTGGCCCGGCGCGAGATCGACGCCGCCATAGGTTGGGCGTCGGCGGCGTTGCTGGCTCCCGAACGCATCGAGACAGTTCCCATCCGGAAGGAGTGGTGCGCCTGGAGGACCACCAGCGTGGGTATCACGCCATGGAGCGACAAGAGACCCCTGGCCGAGGAGTTCATCAAGTTCAACAGGTCGCCGGAGGGCACAGAGATCTGGCGCAAGTTCGGCTGGAAGTCCCTATGGGACGCCAAGGTCGAAGTCGTATGACCTTCGGTAGATAAGGATCGTTAGGAAGCTTCCCTCAATCCCTTGATACCACGGGGGCCATCGAAGGACCGTGGAAGAGCACAGGACGAATGGTGCGGTCAAGGCCGAGCTGATTGCCATGGACCCGGTCGTGGACGTGGAGGAGCTCAAGCGGATGCTCTCGGAAACCCGTAGTCCTGCTGGAGTTCGTCAGCTGCTCCTCGACGGTCCTCTTTATCAGACTGTGGTACTCCCTTGCGACGTCCGGTAGACCTTTCATCACCATTACCTGGCCGATGACCCGATTGTCATGCCTGGCCTTTATCCTATAGCGTCAAGAATCCGTTGGATTTGATCCGAGCAACTCATAGGGCTTTATA
>CBDUQW010000034.1:0-34053 GCA_965369625.1 uncultured Thermoplasmata archaeon
CCATACCTCTGCAGGACCTTCGGGCCATCTGGGGTTTCAGGGTGCTCTTCCTTCATCGATGCAACCTCCTTCTCGGAGTGCCACAGGCAGAAACTGTCTAAGACGGTACTTGCCCACGGGCATCCCGGGAATCCACTATATGCACCTGCAGGCATATATTTTTTACGGTAAAATATTCATCTATTGTGAAAAACTTTATATACACCGGAAACGATTGATATGTGAGCAGCATGAATGTTTCGCAATTCCTTGAGGAGCTTCCGCAACACGTCGCCGAGAGGTCCAAGGAGAAGGCCATACTGCTGGCCCTCTGGACCCGACCGGCCTTCACCACTGAGATAGCGCAGATCACCAGAGTGAAGCGTTACAACCTCTACTTCCACCTGCGGAAGCTGGAGGAGGATGGGCTGGTCCTGCGGGAGCGTGTCGGCAGGATGGACAGGTTCAGGATTGACGATGGGAGGCGCGATAGGGTTGCGCGACTCCTTCTCGAGGACCGGGAGATTGCCGTGGACCCCACCGCCAGGGAAGTGCTGATGGGGAAACGAGAGAGGAAGGTCCGGACGCAAAGTGCTCCAACGTCTCGGATCCCGGGAATGATATCCGCCATCACCACAGATCTCGATTACGATGAGGAGCCCGGATATCCACCCGCCGAGGTGGTCGTACGCACTGTCAGGATCTCGGAGGGGGTGGAGGGAAGGAACGTGATCGCCAACGCTCTGACTAGACTCGGGTGCGGCGATGAGGTCGAGGGCATCGACCTCGTAGACAACATCGTAATAATCGGAAGGAGGATTTTGGAGTGAATGACATAGGACATGTGAATGATGTATCCCTGAGAAGGATGTCGATGTGTCGTACGCCACCTTGTTCACCCTTCCATATGAATTCATAGGATTCACCAACGGAACAGGTTGGACGTTATGGCCAGGAGATCGATCAGGGAGGTAATTAGAGGTGCACTGGATCCCAGGGAGGACCGGGCACTCAAGGAATTCTACCACAAGCTTGGTCCCAGGTTCCGCCCTGGCAAGATAACCTACGTCTGCCGTATATGCGGTGCCGGATACTGGGACCGGGAGAGCCAGTGCACGCGATGTCATTCGTCCACGAAGAAGCGGAGGAGCTGGCCTTGGCCCGCCTTCGAGGTCGTCGGCCCCGACAGGATACGGTGCGGGTGTGGCCACACCTGGAGAATGCGGAGGAAACTCAACTTCAACAGCCAATGCCCGAGGTGCAGGGGGCGATTGCTGGTCGCGAACCCACCGGACCCTGCCCGGAGGGATACTTCGGACGCACGCCGCACTATACTCCGGGACGAGGAATGGAAGGGCGATTGGAGCGGGTTCGGTGGTAAGGACCCCTTCGCGGAGTATGCGGATGGTCATCCTTCGAGCGAAGAGAGGTCAACAGATGCTAAAATTCGTTCCTCGAAGAAGGGATGATTTGATATCGTTCAGAAGATGGTCTGGCTCTGCGTATCCACTCTTCTTTGATTGAAAGGATCCGTCGGTACATCTTCAACAAACGCCCTATTATGTGATGTGTCCTATTCCGCTCCTACTTGAACGTTACCAGATATTCCGTGGTAACCATTTGCTGCTAGGATTTGGGTAGTTGATCCTTGGTTCCAAGGGTTGACACAACTCAAGTGAAGGTTTAATATAGTTTCTTCCCACGGAAGACCTGTAGGGTCTGCGACGGTTTGATGAGATACAGTCCGTACTCGTCCTTCAGCAGCTTCCTGGCGCTCTTGATCAGTGGTTCGTCCGCTGTCATGAAGTAGTCGGCCTTGTTGATGATCGCGGTCGTGACGAGGGTCATGTCCTGCGTCCTCGAACCGCGGATCCTGAACAGGAGGGAGCTGTAGATGGACCAGTATCCGTCGTAGCTCGAGGCGGATTGCTCGTCTATGAGCTGGATCCTCTTGCCCAGGAAGAGCTCATCGAATGCCCGTAGTGCGTTCTCGTACACGGACTGGTAGTCGGTGAAGGGTATCTCGGGCACGACCCTTGCGTCCCGCCATCGGGAGATGGGGACGCCCTTGCTGAAGAGTAGGATGCTCCTCACCTCGTCCCTCAAGGCCGAGAAGAGCTCGTTCGTCACGAGGGAGGACAGGAAGAACTCGTGCTTGGCTTCGTAGTCCTGGGATAGAATCTTGTCGACCACTTCTATCGAGTCCGAATATCGATTCCCGTATACATCCCTCATCTCGTCGGAGAGGCTGAACCTGTCCACCATCCAGTCGAGTACGCCACCCTTGCCAAGGATCCAGTGGGCAACGACGTTCGTGTCGATAAACCACAACGTCGTCAAGGCGCGAAGGTCCCCCTGCCTAATTCTTCTTAGCCTTGGATTTCCAGAGGCCCTTTATCTGGCCGGCCTTGCCCTTCTTAGTGGTGCGTTGCCGGACCTCGTAGTACTTGCCCGTCACGGGGTTGTGGATCCGTTTCTTCTTGTCCGCCATCAGTGTTCACCGGTCGATATCATATATGACAACTCGCTATAGATAATTTATCCCTACGTCTGGTGCTGGGTACCTTCTCTCGACCGCCAGAACACGTGACTACACCCAGAAGCACCCGTTCACCGACATCGACACCAGCTCGGACCAGCAATGCGACTCTCGATCGGGTCTCGCGATAGTCCTATAAGCACCATCCGCATTAGGCCTGCTGAAGTCCACCAAGTTGGCGAACTGCCGGTTCGTCGCCGATGGGACCGTCGACCATGGCTAGTCCGTACCCAGGATATGGTTCGCATGAAGGGTGACGATATCAACAATATGCTCTTGGAGCATCTTGCGAGACTTGACAGGGAGGAGCAGACCGCCCTCATCATGGGGTTCCTGGCCGAACACAGCGACACCGCTCGGAAATTCGTCCGGTACTGCGCATCAGGCATAGGGGACCCTGACAGGATCCACCCCGGCTGGGGTTCCCTCCTCGATGTCCTCGAGCGGGTCGAGTCCCAGGAGCGATTGGAGAACGAACTGGAGAGGAGGGAGGACTTCCTGAACGAGCTGGAGGTGTTCCGAAAGTACTGCCTGGCCGGTAAGTGCGTCCAGTGCGCGGACTTCGAGGACAAGAGGAGGGCGTACCACGACGGCGATGTCTACTTCGAGCACTTCATCTACGAGTTCATCGAGGAACACGGTGACATACAGGAGTTCATCCGGTACGCGAGGGAGGCCGACCGATACTTCCGTCGGGGCGACCACGCGACGGCGGCCAGGGCCTACGGCATCCTCCTCGACATCTACCGCCACGACACCGGGGTGGAGCACCTCTTCGTTGTGGACGACGACTTCCCTGACCTGGACCTCTCGGAAGTGGAGGATGTGGATGCTCCGAATCTCATGGAGCGTCGCGATGCCTGCCTGGATGCGATGGGATCGGGGAGACTGTCGCCCGAGGCGGACTGTAGTGCGAAGGACGGGAGGGGCTGAGGATGGCAGGGGAGGGGCCACAACTGACCGTCCCTGCCTTGAAGGCAGTCTTCGACGACCGCTCCTTCCAGCGGGGTGAGCGCTACCAGAAGGAGGGGAGGGTCGCAAGAGGTGTGAGACTCCCCGAGGGGCTGTGGGGCGAGGTGTGGGGCAACCGCGACGAGCCCTACACGGTGACGGTGACGACCGGTGAGGGAGGGGTCAGGTCCAGCTGCTCATGCCCCGTCGGCCACATGTGCAAGCACGGGGCGGCGGTCGCCCTCCAGTGGCTCGACGACCCCCAGGCCTTCCTGGACCTGAGCGTGACCATGTCCGTGCTCCGGCAGCTCGACAGAGAGGAACTGTTCGAGCGCCTCGAGGACGTCCTCTCGTCCAAGCCAGGGCTGCTGTTCGACCTGGACCTGGCCCTCGCGGGGCCTGCTGTGATCCGGGAGGGATTGGACCCTGCCGAATTGAATAGATGGGTCGACCGCGCCCTCTCGGGCGGTCTGGACTACAACAGCGTGTTCGGAGTGTCCAGGGACCTGGACGACCTACTCGGTCTGGCCGGGGATCTCCTGGAGGCGGACAGGGCCGCGGAGGCGGCCGAGGTGTGCATCCGCGTGTTCGAGGGGTGCGTCGAGGCCCTCGAAATGGGGGCGGACGACTCCTCGGGCTCGATAGGGACGACCGCCGATATGTCCTCCGAGCTGTTCCTGAGGTGCATGGACGGAGTGGAGGACGAGACCTTCAGGGGTCGCATGCTCGAACGCGTCCTCGCCATCAGGGAGCTTGGGGACGACTACGGCCTCGAGGCCAGCCAGATGCTCCTCGGCATCGCGAGCAGGGACAACGTGGAGAGGATCGTCGGGAGCATCATGGAGCGCCTCGTGGAGGTTCGAGGCGGAGACGACCATGCCTCCCGGTACGAGCGCCGGGAGGCGAGGGAACTCATCACGCGCATCTACGAGAAGGTCGGGAGCACGGACGACGCGATGGACTTCGCCCTCCGTGACATGGAGGACGTGGCTGACCACGTTCTTGCGGCTGACACCCTCGCTGGTACGGGCCGGCGGGACGAGGCACTCGAGGTCCTCAGGACGTGTCTCCGGAGGGAGGACGCCTGGAAGGACCTCGACCTGGCCAGCAGGTATGTGAGGCTTGTCGAGATCCTGGCCCAGGAGGGGAGGGGCGACGAGGTGGACCCGGCTGAGGCCGCGCCCCTCGCCGTCGTCGTCTGCGGTGGCCGCCACGGGGGTTATGACCCCGGCGAGCATGACAGGATGTCGAGGCTGTTCGGACGGCTGGGGGCGGGTGACATGCTCGATGCGAGGCTAAGGGAGGCGTTCGCTGGTAAAACCCAGCTCGCCCAGATGCTGCTCCATCTGGGGGACGTGGAGGGGGCGTCCCAGGCGCTCCTGGCCCTCGACCAGCCCTACGGGCACCTGGCGATGGAGGTTGCCGTGGGAGCCGATGACGAGGGGATGTCGGACATTGCGATGGAGATGACGGCCCTTGCCCTCAGGGGAGGCGTTCCGATACGGAGGGATGGCCGGGGACATGGTCTTCTCATGGGACTCGTCGCAGCCATTCCCGAGGAAGAGATTGAGAGCCTCGTCCGTACCCTCAGGGTCGACGATGGCACCTACGTGACCGTCGCCGAGGAGGTGGCCTCGAGGGATCCAGGCCTCGCCCGGCGCATGACGGAGAGGAGGATGGTGGACCTGGGCTTCGTCGGCGTCTCCCACGTTGTTAGAAGGCTCCTTGATGCGGGGCCCCCCGATGCAGTGCTCCTGGGGGAGGCGTGGGTCAACACCTTCGTGGAAAGGCATTACACCTACTACGACGACGCAGTTAGGATGCTCTGGCTCGTCAAGGAAGCTGTCCTCGAGCTGGAGGGCGAGGACGGCTGGAGGAGGTTCAGCACCAGTATAATGGTGAGGTTCAGCACGAGGAGGAGGTTCCTGGAGAAGCTGACGGCCTCCGGGCTCCATCGATAGAGTCCACTCGCAATCGATGATAGGATGTTACGTATACAGAACCGGTCGGTGCTCGATCCGAGACAGTTCCAAGGGGCCGTAGGGTCGAACTATGCATCGATGCCCATCATGTTCTGTCCCTGATCTATGACGCATGTCTTGATGTTCACACGGTACCAGATATTCCACTTGTCCGGTGGGAGGCCGAAGGCTACGTAGTTGTCCTCCCTCCGTCCTCCCGCTCCACCGAACTTCCTTAACCTACCCTGCCGAACAAGTAGGTCGGTGTACCTCTTGAGCGTCTTTTCGCTGTATCCAAGCTCTTCGAGCAGTCGACGTGTCGGTATGCACACCCGCTTGTAGCGGTCGGCGTCGTCGAGCACGGATGAAGCTAACCTCTCGACCTCGAGCTCGACATCCTTCGTCTCATCCATCCCCTCAATCAACTTGGGAATCGACATTGCCATAACGGCCTTCTGAGCCTTCTGGATGTACTCGAAGACCTGCTCTATCCTTCTCAATACATCCGGCCGCAGATCCCCCAATCTCATAGCTGGCGGGACGTACCCCTCGGTCGCCATCGGTCCAGGCCTGCTTCGAGGGTCGTAGCCCGCCAGATAGCCCTCGAGCTCGGCGAGTCTTCGCTCGACCTCCCGGTCACGCCTTATCTGTGCCTCCTGAATAGCCATAAGTCCCTCGATCCCTGTCCAGATAGCGTCCGTCCTTCCATTCCTCTTGGCCTTCAGGAACTCCTTCTGGATTCTCCTTAGCTCCTTGAGGGCTCTCTCGGGATTCTCAACCTCGCCTTGTCGTTCTCCTTTTCTCCCGTTCACGTAATCACCGCATGGGAATTTGCCTTATAATCACTGGCTCGGACTGCGTGGGAGCGTATAGGAATATAAGCAGATAAGGTTGCTGCTGTCGACAAGGTGCTCGCATTTTGACCGGAATTGATACCCTGCCAGCCGCGACAGAAATTATATACCGGGCAGGGCCATGGGAGCGGTGAGCCCCGTGGGGCGAGGACGCCGACGGGGCGTGGAGGCGACGCAGCTGGCAAGGCGGCTCGCCTTCCGACGGAAACTGGAGGAGTACGTGAAGGCGAAGGAACGAGAGGGCCTGAGCAGACGTTACGTGCAGCAGTTGAGGTGGACGAACATGCGGAACCTGGACATCCTCGTGGAGGGGGGTCGCGAGACCAACCCGATGCACATAGGTCCAGATGACGTGCGGTACCTCATGGGGCGCGTCCCGCCCAGGGACGGCAACTTCAGGATGCAGCAGCAGCACTCTCAGTACCTGGGTTTCTTCCTCGCGTGGTGCGGCAACGACGTGGTATCGATGATGCGCCTGCGCTGGCCCGAGGGCACCCGGCTCCGTACGGACTGGCTCACGGCCGAGCAGGTCGAACTGGTCCGCCAGGCGGTGGCCGGTGACCCCGAGCTGGCGATGCTGCTGCACCTGGAGGCCGACCTGGGCCTACGCCGTGTCGAGGTCCAGCGCCTGCGGATGCGGGACGTGGCCGGGGACGTGGTCCGCGTGACCGGCAAGGGCCGCGCGGGCGGCAAGCCCCGGGATCTGCACAAGCACCCGGACACCGACGGCGTGCTGGAGGACTACCTGGTCCACCGCGCGTCCGTGGTCCGCCGGGCAAGGGCGAAGGATCCCTCGGTGGAGGTGCCCGACGACCTGATGCTCTGCTGGCACATGGGCCGGCTGGGCGGCATGAGGGCCACTGCGCTGGACCGGAGGAAGGACCACATGGTGGACCTCTCCGGCATCCGGTTCGGCCACCACACGCTGCGCCGGACCTGGGGCCGGGAGCTCTGGAAGGCCGGGGTGCCCGTCGAGACCATCTCGGAGATGATGGGCCACTCGGAGACCAAGACCACGCTGCGATACCTGGGGATCAACTTCGACGACCAGGGCGAGGCCCTCAACCTGCTCTACGCGAGGCAACAACAGGCCCGGGGGAAAACCCTTACGAAAACGTTAACTTCGCCGCAGCTGCACCAAAAAGCGTGAGCCAGTATATTGGCGGGCACGAGGGGATTCGAACCCCCGATTTACAGCTTAGGAGGCTGTCGCCATATCCAGACTAGGCCACGTGCCCACGCAAACCCCCGATGTCCGCCTTCGTTAAATAGCTTTTTGGCATCTCTCTTCCATATGAACAGGACGACCCATCCGTGTTCGATCGAGGCATCGTCCGGAAACCGATGGCGAATGACGGTATATATGTATGTCATTCGAAAAAGACGGAAATGATTGATTGTGACTTTTTTATAAGACAAATATATATACCATCAACTCAATAACTACAAGATGAACGACATCGAACGGACGCTGGCATCCTGGAACCCATGGTGGGTGGACGGAGAGGTGCCGACTGGCCTCCACGGCATCCCGAGGGACCTGGTGGACGAGGCCGGGGCCCTCCTGGAGGTGGGTGAGATACTGACCCTGGTGGGGGTCCGTCGGTCAGGCAAGTCCACCATCCTCTACCAGCTCATCGCCAGGCTCCTCTTGCAGGGAGTCCCTCCAGATAACCTCCTGTTCATGGACTTCGAGGACCCGAGGGCCATGGACGTTACCGTGGGTGACGTGCTCAGCGCATATCGGCAGCTCAAGGACCCCCGGGGGGTGGCGTACGCCTTCTTGGACGAGGTGCAGGCCTCCGAGGGATGGGAACGGTGGGTCCGGCTGGAGCACGAGCAGAGACGGCACATGAGGTTCGTGGTGACGGGCTCATCGTCCTCCCTGGTGAGGGGGGAGTTGGCGCGGCTCTTGACCGGGAGGACCATCACCGTGCATGTCCACCCCCTGTCATTCCAGGAGTTCCTTCGGTTCAGGGGTGTTGACCTCGACCCCCTCTCCGGCGACCTCCTCTCCGACAAGGCCATACACATGCTTGGTCTATTCATCGAGACGGGTGGGTTCCCCCGGGCCGTCCTCGATGAGGAGGCGACCAGGAACCGGAGGCTGAAGGAGTACTACGACACGATCCTCTACAGGGACGTGGTCTATTCGCATGGTGTGGACGCAGGCAAGGTGGAGAGGTTGGCCACCTATCTGCTCTCGAACACCGGGACCCTCCAGCAAACGAGGACCCTGGCCTCTGCCACGCAGCTTTCCACAACATCGGTGGAGAGCTACCTGGCCTACCTGGAGGAGGCGATGCTGATAGTCCCCGTCAAAGCGCTCTCCTTCAAGACGAAGCCCCAGGTGTTGCGGAGGTTGCCTGTGAAGTACTACTGCGTCGACACTGGCCTCAGGAACGCGGTGGCGCCGAGGCATTCCCCTGATGTAGGCAGGCTCGTCGAGAACGTCGTCTGCATGGAGCTGGTGCGAAGAGGGGAGAGACCGATCTACTGGAGGAACTCGGGGGACGTGGACTTCGTAACGGGGAGGCGCCCCGGGAAGTTGACCCCACTGGGTGTGTGCTACTCCGATGACATCCCGCCGAGAGAAGTGGGATCCCTGGTCGCCTTCATGGCGCACGTTCCCAGGCCAGTGGGTGCACCGTTGCTCCTCACCCGCTCATTGGAGGGTTCCAGGGACATCGTGGAGAACATCCCGGTATGGAGATGGCTCCTCGGTCGATAGCCCGAATGTGCGTCCGGTCGGGATCGTACACTATCGCTGGAGGGCTGGTGATCCCGAAGCGGTCTGAAGATGCAATTTTCATACATGATAACGATTATTTATGATTAATATCATGATGTCATTTTATAGTGGGACGACCCTATTCCGTGCCGTGAACACCATCGATCTGCTGGATAGGCTCAAGAGGTATCCTGTTTACGACAGGGCCACTTTCGCCTCGGTGGCCGGACTGGAGCCCCCGTCCGCGAGCGCACGCCTCTCCCGACTGGTGCGGGACGGTCGCATCGAGAGGCTGTGGAGGGACGCCTATACCGTACACAGGGACCCCCTCCTGGTGGCCACCCACCTGGCGTTCCCCAGCTACATCTCCCTATGGTACGCCCTCAGCCACCACGGGTTCACCCTGCAGGTGCCCCATGAGATATCGGTCTTGACCACCGCGAGGACCTTCCGTTCCTCCATCGAGTTTCAGGGCATGAGGATCTCCCTCACCATTATCTCCCCGAGCAACCTGTTCGGTTACCAGAAGCTGGTCTTGGGGGAACTGGAAGTGTCCATGGCCACTCCAGAGAAGGCGCTGGTGGACGCGGTCCTCCTTAGAAGCATCTCGCCATCGGAGGTGTTCTCCATCATGGAGGACAATGCCGACACAATCGACGTCACCAGGGTCGTGTCTTACGTCCGGAGGGCCGGGAGCGGGACCCTCGCGAAGAGGATGGGGTACATGCTCTCCGCCCTCGGCCATGACGTCCACGGGCAGCTGGATGACCTGGTGTATCCCACGGTGGTGTCCCTCGATACCACTCGCCCCCCGGAGGGGACCACCGATGGCAAGTGGGGGCTCATCGACAACGTGGGGTTGATGGCGTGATGAGGGAGGAGGAGCTGGCACCCCCCCAAAGGGTTATATCCTGGGAGTCTCCTTTGTATAACACGTTGGGAATAATGGGGGTACGTGGGGTATCCCTTTTTCCAGGGGGAAATGGACAATGCTCAAGTGTTCTATCAACAGGGTCCTCCCAGCCCTGGTGGCCCTGCTGATGATCGCCGCCGTCCTGATGCCCGCCGTTGGCGGGAACTCGAGGGCTGGCACCGACTTCGGATGCAAGTTGTACTTCAACGATGGATCGGGTCCGACCGCCAAGGACAACAGCCTCTATCGCAACGACGGGACCATTCATGGTGCAACCTGGACCGACGGTGTCATAAGGACTGGTCTGGCCTTCGACGGCGACGACTATGTCATCGTGCCCGACGACGATACCCTGGAGGCGGGTGGCGAGGAGTTCAGCGTCGGTCTCTGGTTCAAGACCTCGTCCACCTCCGACCAGATGCTCATCAGCAAGTGGAACACCACCACCCATGGCTTCATGTTGAGGTTGAACGCCAATTCGACCATCTCGTACCTCATCTCCGATGGCACGAACCAGAGCGGGAACTCGTCCCATGTCGCCTATGCCGACGACGAGTGGCACTACCTGGTGATGACCCGTGACCCCGCCTACGAGGAGCTTGTCCTCTATTACGACGGAGACGAGCTGGACACGGTGTGGGACAACACCGAGGAACTGGCCGACACGACCAGTCCGCTGACCATCGGCAAGCCCAGCTGGTCCACCACCGAGGACTTCTTCGTGGGTACCATGGACGAGGTGGAGTTCGAATACGGCGCCCTATGGGGCTTCTCGATATGGTACTACTACTACGTCATGAGCTCCTACATGCACACCGTCGGGTTCTGGCCCTACGACGAGGACCTAGGGACCGTTGTCGAGGATTACGGCATCAACGATAACAACGGGACCTCCATGGGTGGCCTGACCTACGTGGATGGGGTGGACTTCCTCTGTGGCAGGTTCGACGGAGGGTCGGGTCACTACACCGAGGTCAGCCACAACCCGACCCTCGACTTCGAGGGGTCGTTCACCGTCCTCCTGTGGGTGATGACCGAGGAGACTGGACAGACGCAGGACCTGGTGGGAAAGTACTCCTCCAGCGCCCCCAGCACCGGCTTCTACACCCGGCTGAACCCCTCCAGCGGAAGCCAGGGCCAGACGGGCGCCTTCGTGTTCTCCGTCAACCCCAACCAGGCCTACAGGGCCTCCTCCGTGAGCGTCACCGACGGGGTGTGGCACTACTGTGTCGGTGTGTACAACACGACGGCGGGCAAGATGGACGTGTACATCGACGGAGAGCTGAAGAACGGCCCCATGCAGGGGTCCGTCCCATCCTCCGTCTCCACCAACACCCAGCCCATCCTTATAGGCAAGGGTTTCAAGGGCGACATGGACGAGGTGATGGTACTGAGCAGGGCAATGTCCGCTCAGGAGATCATGGTCCAGTACCTGAGCTACGACGTGGCCCGCCCGCCCGTCATCGAGGACCTGGGCGAGTTCACCGCCCTCGAGGACCAGGATTCTGTCTTCTACCTGGCCACGTACCTCTCCGACCCCGATGATCCCGTGGAGTACCTGGATGTCTGGACCGACTCGGACAACTGCACCGTGTCCGGTCAGGAGCTGCACTTCCTCTACGAGACGGGGGGCTTCGACGAGACGGTGAACGTCTCCGTCTCGGACGGCGACACCACGGTGGACACCGAGCTGCTGGTGCACGTGCAGGAGGTCAACGACGCCCCCGTGATATCGGGTATACCGACCCAGCGCATCAAGGAGGACGAGGTCGCCGTCATCGACCTTTCCGATTACCTGTCCGACGAGGAGACCGACCTGGAGAACCTCACCCTGTGGTGCGAGCACCCGGACCTGATGGAGATGACGGGATTCTGCCTCACCTTCTTCTTCCCAACGCCCGTGGAACGCCAGCGGGTGAACATCTCGCTGTACGACGGCGGCACGTTCTCGTACGGCTACTTCAACCTCGATGTCAGCGCTGTCAACGACCCGCCCGTCATCAAGAAGCTGGGCGAGCTGTTGCCTCCCCTCGATATCGTGTTGGACGAGGGGACGACCCAGTGGTTCGACATCACCGTGGAGGACGAGGACGACGACACCTTCGAGTACGATCTCGAGACGGAGTGGGCCGGATTCACCGTCTTCGAGAACGGGACACTGCGCGTGTCGGCGGCCAAGGGGAAGATCGGCGATTTCAACGCCACCCTGACGGTGTCCGACTTCGGAGGTGAGACCGCCACCGTGCACCTCAACGTCACGGTGGCCAACGTGAACGACCCGCCCAGCATTCCCATCATCACCTCGCCCATCAACGGCAGCATCTACACCAAGGGAGACCAGGTCAACTTCACCCTGACCGTCACCGACCCCGACCTTCCCCTAGGGGACACCCTGACCGTGACATGGGGATCGAACCTGGCCGGCCAGCTGGCCAGCCTCACCTTCGGTGAGGACCCCGACTTCAACACCACCGATCTGGCGCCGGGGGAGCACGTGATCACCCTCACCGTCACCGACGGGACCTTCTCCCAGGAGGCCAAGGTGACGATCACCATCAAGAAGGCTCCCAGCACCACCACCGGGGGGTTCCTCTCGGGCTCCACCGCTTGGGCCGCCATCATCGGCCTGATCATCCTGGTGGTGGTCGGGGTGATCATCCTTCTCATGGTGATGCGGAAGAGGACGGACACCGCACCAGCCCCGCCAGATGGGATGCCCGTCGCCGACGGGCCACCCGCCTTCCCGCCTCCGCCACCGCCGTCCGAGGCCGCCCAGGGACCCGGGGACGTGGTCGTCGATGCGTCAGGGCCACCCGCAGGGGCGCCACCTGCAGGGGCGCGTCCCGCAGGACCCCCACCCGCAGGGGCACCTCCGGCAGGGGTGATACCAGCGGGAGCGCCACCGGCGGCGGGACCCGCTGCTGCGGCCGCCACCGCCGCGCCAGCCCCGACGCACCAGGCAGCACCGGCGGCCGGTCCCGATGGGGCGGGCTATACCGTGCCACCCGCGCCGGGCACGTGGGACGAGAAGAGCTTCAAGTCCGCGGACCTCAAGTTCCCGGGACCCCCCGTTGAGCTCCCCACGGGTGACGAGGGGCAGATCGCCCATGCCACTGGTGTGTTCCAGGCGAACCCGAGCCTGACGCCCATAACGCTCAAGAAGATGGATGATGCCATCGCGCCCGAGGTCAAGGCAGAGGAGGCCGAGCTGAAGGCCGACCGCGAGACCGAGATCCTTGCCCTGACCAACACAATCCTCAGGATACCCGGGGGCCTCAACCGCCGGCTCATGGGCTACGACATGTGGGCCCTGGCCGAGAAGATCGTCGATGGCGAGAGGTCCACCGCCCCCAACGGCAGGCCCGTGGTGACCATCGACGGCAGGCGATACTACAGCGACCCCGATGACCTGAGCACCTTCCTCTCGGAGGTGGATGATGACGGGGCGGAGGACGAGGGACCCAGGACCAAGAAGAAGCCCTCGAAGAAGGCCAAGAAGGACGAGGCCGGACCCTCCGACGAAGAGAAGCGCCAGCAGATGCTGGACAAGCTGGACCAGCGGCTGATAGATGGTGACATCTCCGAGGGGACCTACGAGCGGCTCCGGAAGAAGTACGGGGAGGGCTAGGTCTCCCCCTACCAGGTCGGGTCGGTATCGCTTGCGCCTCACTCCATCTTGGCGATGAGCAGCTGGGTGGGCTCACCCCATCCCACATCGTTCACTGCCATGATGGCGTAGTAGTATGTCTTGCCCTTCTCCACCTCGGTGTCCTCGTAGATGAACTCGTAACCCACCTCGGCATGGACCTTCAGCTCCTCCGGGTCGGTGCCCTTGAGGATCACGAAGCTCCTGATGGCCGAGCCCCCGGACTTCGTCGGGGGCCTCCAGGACAGCACGATGCTGTTCTCGCCCACGTGGCCGCCAGGATAGACCGGGTGGCTGGGGGGGCCGATGGGGATGCCGTGCTGGATGTTGGACATGTCTCCCTCCATGCCGTTGACCAGGGCGCTCATGGCATAGTAGTACGAGTTGCCGTTGGAGAGGCCCGTGTCCTCGTATTCCGTGGCCTGGGGGACCAGTTCCAACAGGTGGACGAGGGAGTCCCTGTGGTCACCCCTGTACAGCCTGTAGCCCGTCAACTGGCCGCCTCCAGCGGACATCGGTGGTCCCCAGCGGACGCGCAGCTTCCCGTCGCCGACCTCCACGTTCACACCCTGGGGCGCGCCTGGTCCCCCGAGGCCTGAGGTCATTCCCATCGGCGCGGTCACGGGCCTTCCACCCCTGTCGGACTGGATCCTATAGCCTGCGGCCCCAGGTGGACCAGCTGCCGGGGGAGGGGCAGCCGCTGACCTCTTCCTGCTCTGGACGAAGGCCAGGGCCACGACGACCCCCACGATGACAGCGATCACGACCCCGATGAGGTACCAGTAGGTGTTGGACTGCTCGGGCTCCTTGACGGCGAAGGTCACCATCCTCACCTCCGAGTAGGCGTTGCCGTCGTAGGAACGGACCTGTACGACGTGCTCGCCCACATTCAGGCTGTCCTTGCTGATCTCGTAGGTCCAGTTCTCGATACCATAGCACTTGTACCACAGGCTCTCGTCCACCTTCAGCTCGACGTAATGGACGCGGCCGTCGTCCTCCGAGTACCCGGAGACGATGACCTTGCCAGTGTACTTCTTGCCCTCGATGGGGAGCTCGATGGTCACGTCGGGAGGTTGGTCCACCTTGAACGATATGTTGGTCACGTCGGAGTACTGGACCCCGTCGTAGCACCTGAGCTCCAGGATGTGGTACCCGTGCTCGTAATCGGTGGTGTCGATGCTGAAGCCCCACTCGTCGGTGCCCAGGGCGCCCTTCCACTCTCCATCGTCCACCCTGTACTGGACGCTCTCGAGGGAGTTGTCGTCGGAGGCGGTCCCGTTGACCTCGATGGTCCCAGACGCGATATCGGGAACGGCCGAGGTGGGCACCTCCAGCTCCGGCACGAGGTCCACTTTGAGGCCCTCCGCCAGGGCGGTCCGGACCTCGGGCTCGTCACCATCGGTGAAGGTGATGGCCCCGAGGACGAACACCTTGGTGTTCAGTGGCAGGAACTCGGGATATGTGAAGTTGGCCTCGTACTCCTCGCCGTTCCATTTGCACGGCACGGGATAGAGGTGCTCGATCTCGCTGCCGGTCCAGATGCTCCAGTCCTCGGGAGCGTCCCGGTAGTACATGTTCTCGCAATCGTCGACGGAGCCCAAACCCCAGTACACGACGGCCCGCTCCTCTCTGCCGTTGGCCATCCTGTCGGTGAGGGTCACCCGCACCTGGCCACCCGGCTGGTATGGCGCCACCTCCATCTTGGTCCAGGAGTGGGAGGTGGAGTCGGTGTAGTACCTCAATGATGGGTCCCCCACCTCCATCGAGATGGTGTCGTACTCCCAGTCCTCGTAGTACCCGGGCATGAGGGCGTGGTAGTAGGCTACGAGGTAGTCCATGTCGGAGCCCTCGTTGCCAGCGTCATCGGGGATGCTCAGCTGGTACTCGAGCCGGCCCTGGCTGTCGGTGGTGACGTTCCCGTTGTAGTATATCTCCCGACTATCCATCACGTAGATGTTCATTTCGGAGTCGGGCATGGGATCGCCACCGTAGTAGACGAAGCAGTCCACGGTGTTGGTGGCACCTGGCACTATCGGGTCCTCGCTCAAGGGCAGCACCTCGAAGCCGTAGCCCGAGGGGGGTTCGAGCTGTGGTGTCATCACCCGCAGTCGCCCGGAGAAGTCCTGGGTCTTGCCCTCGTGGGACACGTTGCCGTACACGAAGACGTGGGTCTCGTCCTGCCCCACCGCGGTGAAGGGCTCGCGGAACCCGGCCTTGCCCTCCAGGTCGGTGTAGTCGCTGACCTTGATGTTGAGGGTCTCGAGGGCGTCGTCGTAGTAGGTGATGTTCAGCATGACGCGGGCGTCCACCAGGGGTCGTCCGATCTTGTCGAAGGTGTACACCTCCAGCTCGCAGCCATGGATGGTCGCCTCCACCACCTTGACGAACACCTGGTAGAAATCGCTCCACAGCTCGATGCTGACCGCCGCGGACTGGGTCGTGCTGTGGTACGTGTACTCGGCCGTGGCCGCTATCTGGTAGGTCTCGCTGGAACGCTGGAAGCTTGATATCGAGGCACCTCCCTCGTAGAGCCCGGTGTCCACCCGCTCGGTCATCAGCTCGTACTCCTTGCCCGTGGAATCGACCAGCTCGACCACCAGGGTGCCCGGGTCTGGGTCCACGACCGAGCCCTTGAAGGAGGTCCTCACCTCGAACTCCACCAGTTCGCCCGGGACCGGGAACTGGTCCGATGGGTCGGGCAGCGACAGGTCGATCTCCAGGCTGGGCAGGTAGATGTAGGCGTAGCCGAACACGTCGTCGTCGTAGTAACCGGTCCCTTCCTGGGCCTCGGCGACCAGGTAGACGTACGAGAGGTACTCCAGGTCCCTCTCCTCGATGGTGAATGTCGCCTCGAACTCGCCTGTGCCAATATGGCTGACGTTCACCGCGCGGGCGGAGTAGTACCAGCCCACCTCCAAGTCGACCAGCGGGGCGTCGTAGGGCACCCCTTCTCTGAAAACCCAGATCCCCACCGTCACCTCGGAGCCGATGTCGTACTCGCCCTCCGGTACGGTCACGAACACGGCGAGCGGATTGTCGTAGGCGACGCTGGCATTGGCTGCGGGTAGCAGCAGGCTTGCGGCAAGGAACGCTACCAAGACTATAGTCATCGGTCTGAGAATGAACATACCCCCTAGTGGAATATCTATGGGTCACTGGATATTTAATTCTTTTCGGGGTAGGTATTTAAGGTCAAGGGTTCCGCCTCCAGTCAGGTCATTCCGGAGCTGGCATCCCGTCAGTAGAACCAGAAGATCCTCTGACACTTGAGGGCCCTGAGCATCTGCGACCTGGGGAAGGCCCACATGGCCATGTCCATCGCCAGGGGTGACCATATGGGCTGTCCCGCGGCCCACCGGAAACGGGCCGCCGTGGCGAGGACGTCCCCCACCTCCGCCCTCCATCGCCTCTGGTAATCCATGAGGTCGCCCGATCCCTTGACAACACGGGCGGCGACCTGTCCCGCGACCCGACCCGCGGCGAGGGCGATGGGAACGCCGCCCCCGTTGGAGGCCATCACGTGGCCAGCGGCGTCCCCGACCAGGATAAGGTTCCCAGACACCGTCCGCTTGACGGGTCCGGCCGAGGGGACGAAGCCGCCCGTCACCGGGCCCAGCTTGGCCCCCACCCTCTCGGCGAAGGCCTGCAGGTTGGCCCTTGGGTCATCGACCTTGCGACGGGGGTCCATCCCCAGGCCCACGTGGGCCATGCCCTGACCCGCCGGGATCACCCAGGCGTACGCCCCGGGGGCCTCCCTGATGAAGTGCATCTCGACCTTCCCCGAGTGCAGCATCTCCGAGGGGGCGTTGAGGGCGGGAGCGATCAGCTTCGGGTCCCGCAGTCCGACGGACCGCCTCATACGTGAATGGGGGCCGTCCGCCGCGATGATGACACCGGGCAGGATGTCGCCCCTGTCCGTATGCAGCACCCCCGACCTCAGTCCCTCGGCCCGCGTGGATGGACGGTACTCGGCACCGGCCTTGACCGCCATCTTCACCATGTACGGGTCCCACTCCGCCCTGTCGATGGTGATGCCCGAGAACTTGAGGGACGTCCTCCTCCCTCCGGGGGAGACCATCATGGACTCGTACGTCCGGGCCAGGATGAACCTGTCGTCGACGTGGAACAGCTCCCCTTGGTCCGGGACGTCGGGGAGCATCTCCTCCAGCTCGGACCCGGTGGGTACGTAACCCGCGCACTGGACGGGCCTGCCGACCGTGGACGAGCGGTCGATGAGCAGAACGTCGGCGCCCGCCTCGGCCGCGTACCTCGCCGCGGTGGAGCCAGCGGGTCCTGCACCCACCACCACGACCTGCCGGTCCTCGGGACCGCTACGGTCGTTGCGCGTCGCCTCGTCGTCCCCGGGTCCCTTCGGGTCCACGTCGGGGTCGCTCCCCAACCTCAGGACCTCCTCCTGATTATCTCCGTGACCATGCCCCTAAGGTGCTCGCGGACGGCGGGGTCGAACCTGTCGTCAAGGGCCTCCAGGGCGATGTCGACGTACGACTGGGCCTGCTTGAGGGCGATCCCCCCTGCCCCCGTGCCCCGGACCAGGACCAGGGCGTCCTCCACGTCCCGGGTCGAGGGGGACGATGCCATGAATACCCGTACGACGGTGTCCCGGTCCTTTCCCTCCAGCCTCTCGAAGGCTGAGATTATCACGGTGTTCATCCGGCCCTCCTTGAGGTCCATCCCCGAGGGCTTGCCGGTGAGGGCCGCGCTGGGTTCCAGGTCCAGCACGTCGTCCGTCACCTGGAAGGCGAGGCCCATGTTCTCGGCGAAGGTGGTCATGGCGGCAACGTCGTCGTCGTCCATCCCTGACATGATGCCCCCGACCTTGGCCGCAGCGGTGAAGATGCACGCCGTCTTGTTGCGCATGATGGTCTCGTGCTGCTCCCTGGTCACCGCGGCGTCGAAGGAGAGCATCAGCTCCGTGTGCTCGCCCTCGGCAGTGACCACCGCGGCGTTCGCGATCACCTGGGAAACCTCCTCGCTGGCCGGTGCAAGGAGCTGGAAGGACTTGGCGAAGATGTAGTCCCCGGCCACCAGGGCCCTGGACAGGCCGTAGCGCCGGTGGGGTGCGGGCCGGCGCCGGCGAAGGGTCGGGTCGTCGGTGATGTCGTCGTGGATGAGGCTGGCAGTGTGGATGAGCTCGAAGGCGGCCGCCACGTCCACGGTCTCGGGAAGGTCCTTGCCGCCTCCCGCCAGGTAGCTCACCATGAGGAGCTCGGGCCGGATGCGCTTGCCCCCCGACTCGATCAAATTGGTGCCAATGTCCTCGAGGACGGTCGAGCCCTCCACTGACCGGCGGAGGACCAGCTCCACCTCCTTCATCGCCTCTGCGACCTGTTCCTCGACCGTGCTCATGCTATCGCCAGGTACCCTAGGGGACGTCACAATCTCATCGGATATAGAAATACCTTTTCGTGGAATACGATGGTGGCCAGCGCCCCCGTCACCTGCCCGAGCTCCGGAGGTAGGCCTCCTTCTTCCGGTCCAGCTCCCGCGCGGCGACCTCATGGTCCTCCTCGATGAGCTGGCGGACCCGCTTCTTGAGCTCGGCGTAGCCCACGGCCTCGCCGTATCCCGTCACCGCCTCCCGGGTGAACACCATCAGCTCGTCCATGCGATCGATGGAGAAGGGCTTGGCCTTGACCTCCATCTCCTCCTCCACCTCCTCCTTGGCGTTGTTGATGAACTCCTTGAGGGCGTTGACCGTCGAGACCCCCTCCATGTGACGGTCGAGCTCGTCCCCGTCGCGTATCTCGTAGTCCTGGTGGACCTCAGGGGGATCAAGGGTGCCGTCCTCCGCCCTCTCGAGGAGGGCCTGCTCCTCCGCGTCGTCGCGGCGCTTCTGGTCCTCTGCGAACTCAGCGGGTTCGAACTTGGGGGCCTTGGGCTTGCGGATGCCCAGGGGGACCTGCTCCACTCTCTCCCTCTTGGGTTGCTCGGCCTCCCCGTCCGCCTCTTCGTCCTCGCGAGGCACACCCATCACCCCCTTGGCCAGGTAGCGTTCATGCGAACATCGCGCCCGGGTCTCCTTTACCCGCGTGCTCGTCATCCATTATCTTCGCGATGGCCTGGTCGAAGTCGTCCATGTTGACCTTCTTCCGCTCGTTGCGGATAGCGAACATGCCCGCCTCCATGCAGATCGCCTTGATGTCGGCGCCGGTGGCGTCGGGCGTGCGGTCGGCCATGTCCTCGAAGTCGACCCCCTTGATCAGGCTCATGCGCTTGGTGTGGATCTTGAATATCATCACTCGGGCCTCTCGGGAGGGCAATGGTATCTCGATTATCCTGTCGAAGCGCCCGGGCCTCAGCAGGGCGTCGTCGAGGATGTCCACGCGGTTGGTGGCGGCGATGATCTTGACATCCCCGATGGGGTCGAAGCCATCCAGCTCCGCCAGGAGCTGCATCAGGGTGCGCTGGACCTCCCGGTCGCCGGAGGTGGCTATCTCGAGGCGCTTTGCCCCGATGGCGTCGATCTCGTCGATGAAGACGATGCTGGGGGACTTCTCGCGGGCCATGTCGAACAGCTCCCGCACGATGCGGGAACCCTCGCCGATGTACTTCTGTACCAGCTCCGAGCCCACTATGTGGATGAAGGTGGCGTTGGTGCTCTCGGCCACGGCCTTGGCCATCAGGGTCTTGCCCGTGCCCGGGGCCCCTATCAGGAGGATGCCCCGGGGTGGCTCTATGCCCACCTCGCGGAAGAACTCGGGCTTGGTGAGGGGGAACTCCACCGTCTCCTTGAGCTCGAGGATCTCCGCCTCAAGCCCGCCGATGTCCGCGTAGGTGACGTCGGGCCTCTCCATGACCTCTGCGTTGGCCACCAGGGTGTCCACGGAACCCGGGAGGACCGAGATGACCGACAGCGACTGCTTGTTGAGGGCGACGCGGGAACCCACCTTCAGTTCCTTCTTCTCGATGAAGTCGGCGGCGAAGACTATGAAGTCGGGACCCGTGGTGGAACGCACCACCACCCTGCCGTCCTCCAGCAGGTCCTTGACGGTGCCCACGATGAGGGGCGGGGTCTTGAGGCGGTCCAGCTCCACCCGTAGCCGCTTTATCTCCTTCTGTAGCCGGATGAGCTCGCTCTCGACGAAGCGACGCTCGCTCTCCGCCCTCCTGAGCTCCTCTAGGAGCTGGGCGTTGCGGGCCTCAAGGGTCTGTATCCTGTCCGCGATGATCGAGGGGATGGCCTCCTCTTCGACTTGTTCAGATTCGAGCTCGGTATCCTCCATATCGTACAGCTCCAAGAGACCTACTGGACAGGAAGCCAGCATCCTTTAGTAAGGTTCTTATGCCGAAAGGGCGATATATAGTTTGTCCCGCGCTTTTCTGCGATAATATTCAATGGGGGAGATGAAACGATGCTGTGTGAGATGTGCGGAAAGGAAGTGCCGAGGCTCCGCAAGGTCCAGATAGGGGGATCGGAGCTGGAGGTGTGCAACGAGTGCGCGAAGTTCGGCACCGATGTGGCACTGGAGGTGCCCAAGGTGGAGCCCATCACCACGGGTTCGACCGGGTTCACTCCAGCGCCTAGGACCTACGCGAGCGCACCCCAACGCAAGAGGGACGCCCTGTCCCGTGGCGAGGTGGAACTGGCCGAGGACTACTCCAAGCGCATCAGCAAGGCTCGCCAGAAGAGGGGCTTGACCCAGGCGGTCCTGGCCAAGCGGCTGAACGAGAAGAAGTCCGTCATCAGCCGCCTGGAGACGGGGGAGATGCGGCCCTCGGAGAAGCTCATCAAGAAGCTGGAGAAGGAACTGGACATCAAGCTCAAGGAGAGGATGGAGTTCCAGGTGGATACCTCCAAGAAGAGCGTCGGCACCGGCGGGGTCACCCTGGGCGACCTGATAAAGATGGAGAAGTGACGACCCCCGGTGCTCCGGGGAATGCCAAGGCCGGGGCAGTCAAGTTTATATACCCATCCTCCGAATATTATTGCGAGGAAGGGGAATGATAGATGGACGCGACAGTTGCGGGAGCTGTCTGTTCTGGGACCACCGCGTGGAGACCGAGGTGGACGAGCACACGGGGTACTGCACCATCCACGAGATGATGAAGCGGGACGAGCAGCTGTGCGAGTTCTTCGAGAGGCGCACCGTCGAGTCGGAGCAGAGGTACTACCAGAAGATGTACAACGACGGCACCGAATACGATGACGGCGACATGGAGATGATCGACCTCTGAAGACGGTCGTCACTTGACCAGGAACAGCATCCGCTTGAACAGGGGGTCAGCAGAGTCGCCCACTATCTCGAACATGGCCGATTCGGTGTTCGATATGACCACGCCGGCCTGGGCCATCCGATGGAAGGCGTTCTCGGCCATCCAATCGGCACGGGAGGAGCAGGTATCGACCATCACGTGGACGCTGTGACCCCGCTCGATGGCGTCCAGTGCCGTCTGGAGCACGCAGACGTGGGCCTCGATGCCCGCCAGGACGAGGGTCCTTGGCTCGTGCTCCTCCAGGGCTCTGACGAAGGCCTCCTCGCCGAAGCAGTTGAAGGTGGTCTTGGGGATGGGCTCCTCCCCTGCGGCATCCATGACCTGGAGGTTGGTCCTGCCAAGGCCCTTGGGGTACTGTTCCGTCATCACGATGGGCATGTTGACCACGTGGCAGAACTGGGAGAACACCACCGTACGGTCGACCACCCTCTCCCAGTCCTGGCACTTCTTCAAGAGGGTGTCCTGGATGTCGATTATGACGAAGAGGGTCCCATCGCGCTCCAGCCGCAGGGTCATCCCTGAAGACATGAGCGAGCCTGCGAGATAAGTATTTCCATCTCATTCCGTCGCGATGTGAAGAACCGGTGCATCCGCCGGCCCGCCGCCGACCACGGGATGGAAAACTTGATTAATGGGCCAGGCTGTTACCAGAGGTGGTAACACTCCGGGGCGTTACCCACCGCCGTAGATAGGCGTGCGACGGGACGGGACATGAAGGCGGACAGGGAGCTTCGGGACCTGATTCTCGAGATCTTCCAGGAGAAGGGAGATGTCACCATAGCGGGCATGGTCCGCGAGCTGGAGAGCCGTGGTGTCAAACACCATCGCCTCACCATCACGGGCTACCTCCACGCCATGGCGGACGCTGGTTACCTGGAGGTCCGCAGCGTCCCCCCCGCGAAGCTGTTCAACCTCAGGACCACGCCCAAGCGCACGCTGTACACCGTCGTCGGGGAGTGCGCCCGCAGGCTCACCTCCTCCGACACGAGGGCGGTGGAGCTGACCGTGGGGACGCTGGAGCAGGTCCTCGAGAGGGCCGTTTTCCTCTCCGAGATCTCCGAGGCGGGCTTCTTCCGGACTGGCACCCTCCGCCAGCTGGGGAAGAAGGAGAGGACGGAGGAGCTGAGACGGCTCGAACGTTGCGGTGTCGCTCCCCGGGAGGGGGAGCCGATGTTCCGCGCCAGGGAGGCCTCGGCCGAGGCCATCGACCGTCTGAAGTCGGAAGCCCTCCTGGACACGATGGAGGCTCAGGGCGAGCGGCCGAGGGAGGTCAAGCAGACGGCGCTGACCCTGGAGCAGTTCGGTTGACGCCCTTCTCCGACCACCCGGCTCACGATCCGGGTGCTGCCGACGTGTCGGCCTTCAGCATGATCATCATGGTCATCGCCGCGGCCATGGCCGTCCGTTCCTTCTGGAGGTCCACGTCGGGCTCGAAGTCGTCCTTCATCGGCAGGTAGATGTTCTTGAAGTCCTGGTAGGAGTTGATGGCCAGCCAGGTCGCCAGCATGTCCGGGCTCCAGTTCATTGCCGGGGTCCGGTCACGGTCCTCCTGGGTCAGCTTGGTCGGGGGGGAGTCGTCGTGCCCCTTGTACTCGTGGTAGAGGGCGATGATGTGGTCATGGAGGTCATCGTCAGCTAGCCACTCGGTCCAGTTGCCGTCGAGGGCCTTCTCGTAGCCGTAGTGGTGGTGGCCGATGACGGCGGCGGCGTGCATCGGGATGGTGCAGTCCTGGATGGTGTGGGCGCAGAAGGCTATGCTCTGGTCCTCCCTGCTCTCCAGGTAGTGGTCGAACCAGTACCTGGTCGCGTTGTCGACGGGGGAGAACACGCTGTACGGGAAGCCCACGCCCTTGCCCGGACGTCCGGTGGCGAGGGGGTATCGTGCCTGGGCCTCCTCCTCCATCGAACTGTACAGCCCCTTGTCCTGGTAGTACGAGTACCTCTCGATGGCGGGGGAGCAGTTGTCGTAGAAGGGGTGTCCGGGCGCGTGCAGGTAGCGGATGTCCAGGTAGATGGCCGTCGCGGTGTCGACCGTACCACCCTCCGTCCTGAGCTTGGACGCCGACCCGTTGTAGAAGCTGTAGCCGTCGTAATCGTCGAAGAGACCCGGGCCCTTCCCGATGTCGATGTAGTGGTTCAGGGAGGTCCAGTAGAGCATCGGCATGTCCTTCTTCAGGTCGACGGAGTAGGACGGAACATCGTGGAGCTGCTTGGGCATGAGCTTCGACCTGTGATGCGGGTCGTCCTTGGGGTTCCGGAAGTAGCCCTTGACCTTCACCATCTCCATGTCCTTCTGGGCATCGAACTTGACCGCCATCCTCGCGATCTCGTCGGCGTTCCCGGCAAAGCTGAGCTGGTGGTCCTCCTGCTTCCCCATGAGCTCGAGGGCCAGCGTCGTCGTGTTCCTGTGGCTCTTGCCTCTCATGATGCTCTCTCCGAGGTCACCAATCGTCGCCCTGGATATATCATCCTTTTGCCATATGGGCGGACCCTTCGGTGAGGGGTGTGGCTCCTTGGGTCGATGACACCGTGGGTCTCAGTCCCGTCGCCGTCTCGATGCAACGAGGGCCAGGGCGACGAACGTCACGGCCAGCAGGGCGCCGATGGCGGCCGGCCCGGGCGCGCTGGGCTTCCCCTCCACCTCGATGGGGACCAGGGTGATCTCTTGGTGGGTGACGTCCTTGGTGGTGGCGACGATGGTGAGGTCGACGGTGCCGTCCTCGTCCATGCTGGGAAGGCGCACCGTGAGGTTGACCACCCGCTGTCCGAAGGGCTCCAGGGTTATCTCGACGAACTCGTACGAGGTGGATTCCACCTCGCCGACGGCGCTGAGGGTGAGGGTCTCGGGCACGTTGCCCTCGTTGATCACCAGTACCCGTAAGGTCAGCTCCGAACCGGAGGGGACGGTGTAGGTGGGCTCCAACGGCCTGATCGAGTGGCCGCGGTCCGCTATCACGGTGACCTGCAGGGGCGCCTCGACGGGCTCGCCGGTACCCAGTTCGGAGGCCACGTGGACCCTGAAGTCCACCACGCCCGCCACCGCTGGGTTGTCACCCGTCGGTGGTATGATGGAGAACTCCATCATCTTCTGCTTGTTCGCCGGGACCGTGATCATCCTGTTCTCGAACTCGGAGGTCCATCCTTCGGGCAGGCCGATGAGGCCCACGTGGAACAGGTCCTCCTGGTTGCCGGTGTTCTTGATGTGGACGAAGTAGGTGGCCTTCCCCTGGCCCGGCTTGCCCGGGTCGACGGAGGGGGTTATGATCTCCGTCTCCACGGTGAAGCTGGTGACGGGATTGACCGAAAGGGTCACGGCGTAGGTGGTGGTCACCTCGCTGTTGTCGGAGGTGAAGACCACGTTGATGGTGTCCTCCTCGAAGGCCTCGGAATCGGCCGGGGCGGTCATCAGCACCTTGACCTGGCGGACGGCGTCCGATTCCCCGCTGCCTATCTGGAACAGGTTGGGTCGGGCCTCCGACTCCCATCCGTTACCCAGGATGCTCAGGGTTATCTGGTCGTTGCCGTTGCCGATGTTGGTCACCGTCAGGTCGAAGGTCACCTGTTCCCCGGGGTTGCCGAACTTGTCCGCCTGGCCGGTCACGTCCAGGGCGAACAGCTGGTCCACGATGATGTCGATGGTGGTGTAGAAGAACTCGGCGCCGCTGGCAGCGGACAGGTCGATGGGGACGCGGGTCCCCGCGGGCACTCCCAGGGGGGCGGTGACGTTGGCCTTGACGGTCAGTGCCTGGAACATGGCGATGGTGAGGTTGTCCCCGTTCTCCAGCTCGACGACCCAGCCCTGGGGCGCCTGGTGGCCCACCAGGACATCTAGGTCGGTGTTGCCCTCGTTGAACAGGGTCCACTCGTAGCCGATGGTCCCGCCGGGCAGGATGTGCTCGTCCGGGATGTTATTCCAGCGCAGCGCGATCACCTCGTCGACGACCATCAGGATGGGTACCGTGGTGGTGGGGACCAGGATGATCTGCGCGCCCGCCTCGCTCCCGGCAAGCACCTCGGAGAACAGGGTGAGGTCGAAGGGCTCCTCCTCCCCCGCAGCGATGCCCTGGGGGACGTTGAAGGTCACCCTGACGGTGACGCTCCCGAGGACACCGACGGAGACCCTGGAGGGTTTGACGGAGCCCCAGTAGCTGCGGTCCGCGTCCAGGGAGAGGGTGATGTTCTCCAGGCCGTTGCCCGTGTTCTCGATGGTCATGTCCAGGTACTTTGCCACGCCAGGCTCCACTATAACCGTCTTCGAGGAGGGTGTGACCGTGAGCACATGGACCTGCTTCACGACGGTTATGGTCTCCAGGTCCGCCTGCATGCTCGAGGCCGCGGAACGGGCCCTTATGATGACCTGGCCCTCGACCCCCTTCGGGGTGCCAGCGGGCGGGGTCACCTCGACCCGGATGACCTTGATGGCCTTGGGGCCCAGGTTGAGGGTGGTGTCGCGGGCATCGAGGTAGCCCCAGGATGAGTGGGTGCCAACCAGGGACACGAGGATGGTGTCGCCTATGGCCGAGCGGGTGCCCACGGTGACGTTGTACACCATGGTCTCTCCTGGGCCGGCCTCCATGATGGTCGAGATGGTGTCCAGGAACACGGCGTAGCTGTCGCCACCGAAGTCGATGTCGATGGTCATGACGGTGCTCGCCGCCGAGATGTTGAACACACGGATCTTGCTGTCGGACCCGTCGTAGAGGCGTGAGTTGGGGGTGCTGTCGGGGGTGAAGCCGTTGAGGCGGTTCTTCCACGGGTCGTTGGCGTCGCCGTCGTTGGACCCACGCACGTCCAGGTCCTGGATGCCGGAGGCCTCCTCCAGGTCCACCCCCTTGTGGGTCTCGTCGTTGTTGACCCTGTTGTAGTAGAGGTTCGAGGATATCGTGTTGGCATCGATGTGCCAGATGAGCAGGCCGCTGCCGGGCAGGTAATAGTCATAGCCGGTCTTGTAGCGGTTCTCGAGGAGGAAGTACTCGCCGGACTTGCTGGTGGGCAGCTTGATGATCTCGGGCTCGTCCCCCTCCATGAACTTGATCTCCCGCCCCTCGACGAAGTTGCTGATGGTGGTGGGGGTGATCCAGCCCACGTCTATCTTGCACCAGGCGCTGAAGTGCCCGGGGGTCCGGCCCCGGTTGTTCCAGGCCCCGGAGGCCATAACGTCCCAGACGCCAACCCCGGTGGAGGAGTAGTCGGTGTCGTAGAGGTCAGGAAGGCCGATCATGTGTCCGAACTCGTGGACGTAGATCCCTATGGGGCTGTACTCGGACACGGTGAAGTAGTAGCCGACGTAGACCCCGTCCACCCTGAGGGTGCCGGGGTAGACGCTCTGCTTTGACCAGATGGCGTTGGAACCGCCGCCGGCGGCCTCGTCCCTGCCTGCATGGACGATGCACAGGGAGTCGATGATCCTGTCGCCGTTGGTGTCGTACTTGGAGAAGTCCACGGACGGGTTCGCGGCCAGCACAGCCTCGCGGACCAGCTTCCAAAGGCTGTTGCTGTCGTGGTTTTGGCCTTCCGGAGCCCCGTAGTACGCCATGGTCTGGGTCGACTCGTACCAGCCGTGGGCGGTCCCCTGGACGTCCAGGTTGCCGTACGAGACCTCGTCGTAGTACGAGTTCATCGAGTTGGAGCCCGTTAACCTGTTCTGCAGGGTGTTCACGGAGTTGCTGGAAGAGTGGGTCACGTCGGTGAACTCGATGGCGAGGGAGATGATCTTCGCCGTGCCCGTCGCGGCCATGGGAGCCGGGTTGGACATCACCAGCTCGTTGGTCCGTGATTCCTCGAACTCATAGCCCAGGCCCTCCGCCTCCAGCGTTCCCTTGTACCAGGGCGCCGGAGGGACGTTCTCGATGACCTGCGGCAGGGCATGGAGCCGGTCCAGCTCCGCCTGGACGGCCTGCTCGGCCATGGCCTCCTCGGCGGCACCCCCGGTGCTGGCGATGGCTGCGCCTGAGGGAACAGCTACGATGAGCATGACGCTGACCGCCACGAGGGCGGTCAGCGGGGCCGACGGGGGGCTGCGGCGGGTCAAGCGGTCACCTCGATACCGGGGACACAAGGCATGCTGGCTACACATGTCTCATACAACTCTATGGAGGGGTGGTATTTGAACATTCCTGCGTAGATAGCCGGGAGGCGAACGAACGGAGCCATGCTGGCCACCTAATGCTGCTCCACCTCGCCGGCCCCGATCTCGCCCTCGCTGTACTTGTCTATCAGCAGGCCGAGCCCCCGGACCTCCTCCTGCTGTTCGGGGTCCACGACCAGGGTCGCAGAGACCCTTCCCAGGTACTTCTCCCTGAGGGTCTTGTTAAGGTTCTGGCCCAGTTCCGCCAGCAGTCCAGTGATGACCTCCATGCGTCCCGATGCCACGTAGAACTCGATGGTGTTCCTCTCCTCCCAGACGGAGGCGCGGATGACCATCTTGTCCTTCTTGACCTTGGTCACGCCGTAGAACCAGGCCTCTGCCCGGAAGGGCTCGCCCTCCTCGGATTCCACGAACTCGCGAACGAAGCGCACGTCGTGGCCCCGGACGACCTCCTTGCCCAGGGCGAAGGCGTCGTTGGCCGGCAGCATCTTGGGGATGGTGAACAGCTTGGAGTCCGACTCCTTCAGCTCCTCGTGGATCAATCGCTTGAGCATGGCGGTGTTGGCGTTCTCCTCGGTGAAGAAGATGGGGCAGACGATGTCGGCGCGACGCCGCTTCATCGTCACGGTGTGGAAGGCCCCCTCAGCGTCCTTGTACGACGCGGTGCCGTCGATGTCCGATTCCTGGCAGATGAGGGGGTCCAGGTAGTAGGCCACCGTCTTCTTCTCACGGGGGCTGATGGTGCCGATGGTGACCTTGGTCCCCGACATCGGGTAATCGGGCTGGACCCGGTCCACCCGCAGCACGTTGCTGTCGTAGACGATGTCGGTGGTCGCGTTGGTGATGACCGTCTTGGTGTCGTTGCGGACGGCGATCTTCAACCGCACGAAGCCCTGGAAGAACTCGACCTCCGAGAGCATCTTCACGCCCTCGGTGCGGGTCTTGGACATGATGGCCTCCCGGGTCAGGTCCTTGGTCAGGCCGATGAGGGGCATCACGAAGTCGGTCACGCCCGCCAGCTGGGTCTGGTCGCCGGACCACTTCTCGATTACGCCCGCGTAGGCGCCCTCGATGCGGTTCAACACGTCCCTCATGGCATCGCGGAGCACCTCGTGCTCCTCGCCGAAGATGATCGTGGACAGGAAGATGTACTTACCCCGTTCGACCAGGATGCGGTTCTCGCCGTAGTCCAGCCGGCCCACCTGGGTGCCGCTATCGGCGCCGCCCATGGAATCGTGGATGAACTGCTGGATGGCGGTGAACATGCCCCCGAAGAGGTCGGTGTCCACCGAGGTGCGCTCGGCCCGGGCCTGGTGGCACATGAGGCGGCCGTCGTTGTACACAACGTACACCTCCTCCACCACGAAGGTCCTGTCCCCGTCCATGTCGCCCAGGGGCAGAAGGGCCACGGGAGTGGCCGCCGCGGCGGCCATGTCACGGCCCGCCGCGTCGCCTCCGCCGGAGGCCACGTCGGTGGTCATCGTCTCCTCGAAGGAGGGCGGTATCTCCTCCTCGACGGGAACCTCGGCGGTGACGGGTTCGCTGACCGCCTCGGCCTCGGGTCCGGGACCTGGCACAGAGCGGCCTCGCATGTACAGCGCGCCCCCGACCGCGACGATGATAATGATGATGATCAGGAGGAGGGGCAGAAGGCCGTACCCGTCATCGGTGGGGTCCTCGGTCCCCCCGTTGTTGCCGTTGGGCTCGCCTGGCTGCTTGACGTTCTGGACCTCCAGCTCCCAGCTGTGGTTGACGCCGTACTCACCGTCGAATACCTCCACGCGGACATTATAGGTGCCCGCCCATTCGTAATCGGTCTCGATGGTGAGGGAGGTGTTGGAGCCCGATCGTTCCAGCTCGTCGTCCAGGTACCACCTGATCTCCAGGGGCAGGGGTCCCGAGTCGGGGTCGCTGGTGGTGATGGAGAAGGTCATCGTCTGGTTCTCCTTGATGGTGACACCGAGGGTCGTCGGCTCGCTGCTGTCTATGATGGGTGGCAGGTTCGATGCGGGGGTGGTGTCCTTGACGTGCACCTCCCACTCGACCATCTTGGAGTAGTGGCCATCGGTGAACACCACCTTCACGGTGACGGGGTCCGGGTCTTCGGTGTCCACGTCCTGCTCCGCGTGGAACTCGTAGCCCGGGGTGTGGGCCACGGCGGTGTACTCGATGTACCAGGTGTAGTTGATGGTGTCGTCGTCCAGCTCCTCCAGGGTGACGCTGAAGTCCCGGGACGCGCCCTCGTCGACGTAAACATCCGCGTCCTCGGGATCCTGCCCGAGAAGCCTTGGTGGCGTGTCGACCACGACGGTCACGTCCGTCAGGGTGATGGACCCGAGGGTCGCCGTGGAGACCCATACGGGAACCACCACGTCCTCGTCCCCCGCCCCCTGGCCGTCCGCGTATATGTTCGCCAGGGCCTCTGTGACGTCGATGACGTGGGCACCGACCATGTGCTCGGGGCCGGAATCCCACTCGACGGTCCCGTCGTCGCCCACGTCCACCTCGACGTAGGTGGGGAAGGACACGTACGCGAGGAGGAACTCTGCCCATTCGAGGAACAGGTCCGAGCCAGGCGAGGCGTCGATTGACAGTCGATAGCCGAAGGTGCCGTCTGCGCCCATCTCCTCCGTCCATTGGTCCTCGGGGGTCCAGGTCTCGCCGTCGCCGGTGACCTGGACGACCATGTCGTCCACCTCCCACCCGGAGAGGGCGTGGGTCACCGATGTGATGGGCTCCCGTACGGTGTACGCGGGGAAGTGGGTGAGGACCGAGTGACGGACGTTGGCCGTAAAGTCCATCATGGCGAAGCGGACCCGGGGGGTCGCGTCCCCGAACTCCGCGCTGAGGTTGAACCGGAACTGGATGGCCATTCCTGGCATCAGGACAAGGTTCTCCTCGCCAGGGACGAGCTCGACCCACTCGCCCATCGTGCCAGGCGAGTCGCCCGTGCGGGCGAAGAACTGGACCCCGCTGACGCCCGGGGTGTCGTGGTCGGTCTGGAGGGGTCCGAGGGCCCGGGGCGCCCGGTCCATCTCGAAGGGCTTTGTCAGGTAGTGACCCTCGGTCATGTAACCCGAGTTCGCTATGTACACGCGCTCCTGCCAGTCCATTCCCTGACCGGTGAACATGAGCAGGTGGCGGGTCCTCTCGTCCTCGAAGACCATGATGCCCCGGATGCCCCTGGTGTCGTCGGCCAGTCCACCCTGCTTGGGCACCATCACGGGGTTGGTGATCGACTTTTTGAAGTCATCGCCGTTGCCCGACACCGCGTAGCCCATGGAGCTGAGGTCGTTGGATCCGTCGCTGCCCTTCCCTCCCAGGTAGTAGAGGAATATCTTGTCCCGGGTGAACACGGGATAAGGGCTACGGACGTAGCCCGAGTCCCAGTCGCTGGCAGAGCTGGGGCTGATGACAGGGTTCGTCGAGGCCTTGGTCCAGGTGCCTCCGTCGTAGGAGGTGGCGTGACCGATGGCGGTCCTGCCCGAGGCGGACGTGGCCTTGCCGGTGTAGTACATGTGGAACTGGGTCGTGGTGTCGTCGCGGATCACGACGACGTCCTCTATGGAGTTCCCGTCGAAGTCCCCGGGGTCACCCGTGTGGACCGGCTGTGGCAACGTGATCCAACCAACGCCGTCGCTGGATATCGCCAGACCGACGGCGCCCACGTTGTTCCACCCGATGAAGTACATCAGCCAGATGTCGTTGTACCTGATGACGCTGGGGCTCATCCGGTGGGCATTCCAGGCCGACGATATCCAGCTGCCCGCGAGAATGACGTGGTGCCCAAAGAACTCCCTGCCATCCTCGGAGTAGGCCATGCAGATCGATCTGGCGTTGTTCGAGGCCGTCCCGGTGTAGTACAGGCGGTACCCGTTCCCGTAGGGACCGAGGGACCCTGCACGCACGTGGGCCGCGTCCTCGTTGATGTTGCCTGGCTTGAGGACGGGGAACTGCTCCTTCATCCAATCGTCGCGAGTGGGTGCCAGTGTGATGGCATCACCGGTGACCACCACCCCATGAGCCTCCGCGGGCTTTCGGTCGGCGGCGGGAAGAACCACGTACCGGTATCCCACTCCCCATCCCAGCAGCTTGGGTGTGAGGTGGTCCACCGTGGATTCTAGGGTGATCCTGAACTTGAAGCCCCCGTCCAGTATCCCCTCTGGGACAGGTTGTGCGTCGCGTACGTTCGCAACCAGGACCACGTCGGTGGGACCTATGAGGTCGGCGGTGTACGAGGTTCCCGCGGGAAGACGCACGTCGATTGACATCCAAGTGTCACGGAGGCTCTCGAGCTCGAACACGTTGGAGACGTAGGTGCCGGTGGGGAGGTGCTGCCTCCGTTCCGGCTTGACGAAGTAGGTGTGGGACTTGTCGGTCAGGTTCACATTCGGCGCCCAAACGATGATGGGACCGAAGGTGCAACCCACGGTGGTCTCCTGGATGTTCATGGCCACGCCCGACCCTCCCAGGAAGGTTCCCAGGAGGCCGGTGTCCAGCCTATTGTCCTCCACCCGGAGGACCACGGGATCCGTTTCCCCCGCCACCACTGTGATGTCCGAGCCGACGGCCCTGATGTAGACGGGCACCGCAGCGTCATCGGGAATGGCCTCGACCCGCCGCTCCTGGAGCTTGGTCCAGTAGGTCGAGGGGACCGAATTGCTCGAATAATGCCTCTCGGTGCTCACGTAGTACAGGCCCAGTGTGGGCTCCGTGAGGTTGTTCCAGCGCTCCTGGTAGAGCAGGCGGTAGCAATCACCGCCGGCGATACGGAAGTCGAAGGCCCAGAGGAAGGTCGACCTCTGGGGCCCCGACCTCTTAAGGTCGTCGATCCAGACCAGCATCTGGAAGTCCGAGTACTTCTGATTGGTGCCCGTCCAGACCTGGGAGAAGGTCCTGCCCGGGCGGATCGCGGTCTCCTGGCGGAACACCTTGCCCTCGCCAGGATAGGGCACGAGCCAGCTGGACGCGCGGCCGGAACCGTTGCCACCCGTCCATGGCAAGGCCCTCCAGTTGGCGACGAAGGCCGGGTCCAGGGTGCTGTCGTAGTCCCATAGCTCGGCCCCGATGAGGAGGGGCTTGTAGCCTGGGTCCTCCGCGAGGCCGTTGCCGTAGTACACCCTGTACGGCCTCGGACCTTCGGGTGCCATGTCGGACAGGAAGAGCAGCTCGGCGTAGACCAGCCAGTCACCGTCCCCGCTCCTGACCATGTCGCCCACCTGGTGGGGCACCTCCTGGAGGTAGGGGTCGGCCATACGGATCTCCCTGGCGGCCTCGCAGTGACCCTCTGGGATGTCGACGCCCATGTAGGTCATCGTGCCGTACTTCCACTGGCCCTCGTTCAGGGCGATGTCAACCTCGACGTAGTACTTCCACATCCCTCCGCCGGAGGCGCTGAAGCTGGGCGAGGTGTGGTTGAGCATCACGCCCTCGTCCCAATGCACACCGTCGACGGACTCGTAGTCGTCCAGCTCCACGCCTTCCTCCCAAACGTCGGTGTGCCTTTGCGAGATCTCGAGCCCGTCGACGGTCACATCGAAGCCCTCTATGTTCTCCTCGGGGAGCTCCGACCAGACGTTGACATCCTCGTAGACCTCGTCCTGGGCGTCGAGCCCCTCGCCCTCCAGCGTCAGCTCCGCCGACAGGACGCGTCCTTGAGGGGGTAACGTGATGTTGAAAAGGGTGTTCTCGTCGTCCCCCAGAACCCATTCCAGCGGGAGCTCGCCCTCGTCCACGGTCTCCACGACCAGACCCCCTGCGGGCCCGACGGCGGCCCACATGCTGGACACCAGCATGAGCATGACCATCGCTGAGGCGACCAAGGGTCGAGCTATGGAAGGATTATCGGCTAGTACGTGCATCGCCAGCCCTCCGAGTGGCTGGTTCTCCACACGTGGCCTGTGTATATTACCTTTGTTGGCCCAGTACAATTAATGGTATTTGTTTAACACGACATACCGTCGCACTGAACTTGGGGGCTCGTGGTCCCCCTCAAGGGCGCAATACCAGGCGCCCCGGTGATGGCCATGTAGGCACACACCCTCCTGCCAATGTTCACAGCACCGGTTAGATCCGCGTTGTACTCCCCGCAGGACGTACATACGAAGCGACCCTGGCTCGGTCGCCTCCCGTCCTGATGGCAGATACGACATTCGC
>CBDUQW010000035.1:0-33840 GCA_965369625.1 uncultured Thermoplasmata archaeon
TGTTCAAAGGTTACTGGCTTCCTTGATTTTTAAGCAACGACTTCTGGACAGTCCCTTATTATGGGCCAAACTTATAAATAGGAAAATCCCCTTGGTTGGCTCAGCTCCTGGCGATGTGGAAGCCAGCATCGGGTCTTACCCGAGGATGTCAGAGCATCCGAGGGCCGCCGTCCTGTTGCGTCACATCATCGCGGGACCGGACATCCGGACCTTGCGACAGGGGCAAAAAGGGTGCACGGAAGTGCGGAAATGAGATATGATAGAGGTTATGTGGATTTTGGTAGGCCTCCGCCACCGATAAAGGAGGGCGATGTATTGACCGTCAAGATCGAGGGCGTGGGGTCCTCTGGCGACGGTCTTGCCCGTGTGAAGGGATTCGTGATCTTCGTCCCGGGCACCAGGATTGAGGAGGAGGTCAAGGTCAGGGTGACCAAGGTCTCCAGGAAGGTCGGGTTCGCTGAGAAGGTGGATGACGATTCGGTCGAAGAGACGGTAACGGACGACGACGAACCCGATGAGGAGTAGGCGGGCCTTCTGATGGGGAAGCGTCGACGGCGGTTGAAGCCGGGTGGGCCCCGGAGACAATACACTTCTACGGCCCAGGTCAAGATGCTCAGCCTCAACAGGAAGGATGTGTTCAAGTATCATCTCAATGAGATCCTGCTGGATTCCGAGATGAAGGAGGAGATAAGGCAGACCTTCAAGGCCAATGTCCTCTCCAAGGCATCCCAGGTCTCCATCAACGCCTCCAAGGAGTACATCGATTCCGTCGTTGCCGAGGGGCACCTGGAGGAGGATACGGCCAAGCGTATCTTCCGGCTCCTCGACGACTTCACCATCAGACGTTGAATTTGCACCGGTCGCACCGACGGTACGCATCTCGAACAGCGGATGCGCTGCCAGGCGGCAGCCATGCTCCTTCGTCGAGTCAGCCTCCCGCGAAGGAGGCCGTGAAAAACAGACGGGCGTGGGGAGGATGGGGCCTCCCCAGGCGCCCGCGGATGGGAGGCAATGCACGTCTTTCAACGTCGCGGCTTATGGGGCCGCGGTTGCTGTCCTGTAGATGGAGCCCTCCCCTTATATAGCGGATTGGGGGGGGTGGGTGAAAGTGCAAGTGCTACACAAGGGACCGGGTCAAGGGATGTCCCGCGGCCCCTCCCTGGGGAGGTCCTCGCCGTTCGAGGGACCCATCTCGCGCTGGCGCCTCAGCGCCCAGATGTACAGGGCGATGAGAAATGCGACGATGACTATGGCGGAAATGGCGATGACGATCGCCAGCAGCACCAGGTCGTCGATCACCGCCATCGGGTCCCCCCTGAGCTCATCCAGCTCCTCACGAACGGGGAGGTCTTTATAGCTTTCCACCAGCTGGACACCAATATTATTTATAGTCATGCGTCGTACGAGCCAGGGGTGGCAAAGTGAACGACACTCTCCCTATTGGTATCGGTCCCTCGCGAGGACCTGCCAGGATCCTGGTGCTCGCAGGCCTCCTGGTCCTGTTGGCAATGGGCGCCATGGCCCTGGGCGTCTGGGGGGAGGGGGAGGACCTGCAGCTGGGCCAGGTGGCCTACAGCCGCTTCGATATTGACAACGACGGGCTCATGGACGCGGTGGAGGTCATCGCCGACGTGAACAACAACAACAGCATGCAGTCCAAGGTGTTCACCTTGGAGGTGGTCCTGACGTCGGGGACCGTAGAGGTGGACCTGCAGACCGCCGGGGACCTCCTGGACCCCCTGGGCTCCACCACGGTCACCCTAAAGGTGGGCACCGCGACCGATACCCCCTCGGGCACCTACACCGTGATGGTCGTGCTCCACGAGGAGTACCTCATGGGTCCCGTCATGGACGAGGACGAGACCACGGTGGAAATGTGGCCCCTGGGCGAGTACGACATCGACCTTGAGGTGAACAGGACCTCCGCCGAGGCGATGGAGAACACCTCCGTCGGTTTCACTGTGACCCTCAGCAGCGGTTCCAACAATCCCACCGACGTCGAGATCGACCTGACATCGTCCCTGGGGTGGCCCTACCAGCTCGAGATGATGACCGTCGCGATGGAACCCCAGCAGGAGAGGGCCATAGGCCTCACCGTCCTGGTCCCCCACAACACCCCACCCGGGAGCATCGAGACCCTGGAGCTGGAGGCGGTGGCCCTCCGCAATGCGAGCGCCTTCGCCACCCTGACCCTGACGGTCATGGTGGACCTCCAGGACTTCAAGCTGAGCCTGGAGCTCACCACCTCCCAGGTCTTCATCGCCTCCGGGGAGACCACGACGGCCTCCGGATTCGTCACCAACGGGGGCAACAACGTGGACAACGTCACCCTCATCGCCGAACTGCCCCAGGGATGGGTCGTTGCCTTCGAGCCCCCCTTCCTGTTGATAGACCGCGGGGACACCCTGGGGTTCGACATGCTCATCACCGCCCCTTCCTACCTTACGGACTCCGGGTCCATGGATGTGAACATCACCGTCCTGTCGAAGGGCCTGGTGGCCCAGGACGTCCGGGAGCTCAGGGTGGTATACAACACCGCGGAGCTGCTGATAGACACGGGCAACGTGACCATCAGCCCCCAGTCGCCGTCGGCCGGGGACGAGGTGACGGTGCAGGTGACGGTCCGCAACGCGGGCGCCGTGACCGCGTCCGGAGTGGAGGTGGCCCTCGTCACCGGCGACGGAGAGGTGACCCGGGTCACCCTCGCGACCCTGGCGCCCGGCGCCATCGGGGTCGCCACGCTGAAGTGGACGCCGCCCCCGGGAAGCCACCTGGTGAGAGTGGTCGTGGATCCCGATGACAAGGTTGTGGAGGTCGACGAGGAGAACAACGTCGCGTCCCTGACGGTGAAGGTCATCAGCGCCGACCTGTCCGTGGTCCCATCCGACATCACCATCGACCCCTCGTATCCCACCGAGGGCAGCGAGACGACGGTCAGGGTGGTGGTGAAGAACCTGAGACCCCTCGTGGCAGGTGCCTTCAAGGTGGAGCTCATCGTGGATGACGGGTCGATCGGCATCCAGGAGGCCACTGACGGCCTCGTGGGCGATGGCAACGTCACCCTCGAGTGGACCTGGACCGCCGTTCCTGGAAGGCACACCTTCGTTGTGGAGGTGGACATCGACGGTGCTGTGCAGGAGGAGGACCGGTCCAACAACATCGCCACCAGGTCGTTCACCGTGAACCAGCGGCCCGACCCGGTGCTGAGGTTGAGCGTGGAGGAGGTCAGGACGGGGGAGGTGCTGACCCTGGACGGCTCCGGCTCGACCGACCCTGACGGCAGGGTCAGACAGTACTTCTTCGACTACGGTGACGGGACGGACTCTGGCTGGACCTTCTTCGCCACCGTGAACCACAGCTACACCGAGCCTGGCGAGTACGAGGTCCGACTGTACATCAAGGACGAGGTGGAGGCCCAGAGCGAGGACCCGATGACGGCCACCGTGAAGGTGACCCGCCCTGACACGGGGAACGAAACGACGCCTGGCCCCGGTGCCCTGATGGCGCTGCTCGCCATCGCCGTGGTGACCGCGACGATCGCCCGCCTAAGGGGAAGGAAGGACTAGACGGGGGGAGGACCCACGTTCTGCGTGGAGTGTGGTAGGGATGTTGTGGGCGAGGACGAGCTCATAGGCAGCCTCTGCCTCGACTGCTTCATCGAACGCAATCCCCTGGTCACCCTCCCGCAACACATCGACCTGGTCCGTTGCCCCCAGTGCGGGGCGACCTACGGAAGGGGGGGATGGGGGCATCCCCGGGACCCAGCGGTGGAGCATGACATCGACCAGACCTCCATCGAGGATGCGGGCCGGGCGGCCGAGGACGCCCTGATGGCCGTCGAGGGCGGCCTGGTGGGCTCGGTGGACCTGGCGGTGAGACCCGAGACCAGCTCATCTTTCGCCGTGGACGCGGACGTCGAGGTGAGCCTCATGGGTCGTCTCCTGCCTGCCCACGCCACGACCAAGGTGAGGATCAAGGGAGAGATGTGCCCTCCCTGCTCCCGTCGCGCGGGGCAGTACTACGAGGCTGTGATCCAGCTCAGGGGCACCAAGGAGCGGCCCGCAACGGCGAAGGAGATAGACCATGCGCGGACCTACGTGACGGGTGAGGTCAACCGGCTCGCGGCCAAATCCAGGGACGTGGCCCTCGTCCGGCAGGAGGAGCTCCACGGGGGGCTCGACTTCTACCTGACGAGCCATTCCGCCGCCTCCCAGTTGGCCAAGGGACTGTGCGGGATGTTCAGCGCCTCCTCGACGACCTCCACGACCCTGGCGGGCAGACGCGACGGTAAGGAGGTGGTCAGGGTCACCCACGCCGTCCGCATGCCCGACCTCCGACGGGGGGACTACGTGTTCTTGCGGGACCAGCTGCTCCGGGTGGTCTCCGCCAGCTCGAGGGATGTGGCGGTCGAGCCCGCGGCGGGCGAGGGAAGGAGGAGGCACCTGGGCCGCCTGGACATCCAGCAGCTATCCCTCGTGGGCGATGCCGATTCCGCGGAGGAGGCCGTGCTGGTGTCCGTCAGCTCGACGGAGGCCCAGGTCCTGGACCCCGTCTCCTACAAGACGGTCGACGTGGGCCTTCCCGACGGCTTCGACACGGAGGGCAGGGAGACCGTCAGGGTGGTCAGGTCAGGGGACGGGCTGTTCATAGTGGGTTGATGCGAGGCGAGGGACCTTCCTTCAGCCGACCCGTTCGCGGTCCTTGTCCAGCTCGTCGATGATATCCTCGATCTCCTCATCGATGTGGGCCAGCTCCTCCTCCTTCTGGTCGATGTCCCCGTCCAGGTCGTCCAGCTCCTCCTCCAGGCGCTCCACGTCCTTGTCGATGTCCCGCATGTCGTCAGCGTCCATCCTACGGGCGGGGACCTGGTCATCGGCCTCCTCATCGGGGGGTTCCTCCAGACCCTCGTCATCGTCAGGGTCTTCGGGTCCCTCGGACCCCTCGTCCTCCTCCTCGTCGCCCTCGGTCCCGGTCTTGCCCGGCTCGATGTACTCTATCTCGTCCTCCTTGTCGAGGCTGTAGTGGGCCTCCTTCAGTCGCTTGTAGCGGTCGGAGGTCTGGCGAATGATGAGGATTATTATTAGGGTGGCGATGAGGGTGATGAGGATGATACCGACCTCCTGGTTGGTCAGGTTGACGGAGTAGGACTCGACCACCACCTCGATGGGCTCCTCGGTCCTGTTGGTGGCGATGCCGTCGAAGGCCTCGAACCAGACCTTGGAGGTCCCCTTCTCCAGACGGACGAACACGTGGTACATGACACCCGCCCTGTACTCGTCGTCCGTCAGGTTGACGGGGGTCATCTCTGCGGTGTCATTGTCGCCGAAGTCCGCCCTGATGTAGACCGGGGCTAGGTTGTCGGGGCTCACGTAGACCACTGTGATCTCGAAGGTGGTGTAGGTGTTCCCGTTAGGGGGGTCCACGATCCCGCTCCAGAGCTGCGGGGGATCCCGGGAGGTCGTGACGTTGAGGTAGATCGACGCCTGGTCCGTCAGACCACCGATGTCAGTGACCATGAGCACCAGGTAGTAGCTGTCCGCCTCGACCGGTGACGTGCCGACGATGCGCTTGGTGGTGCCGTCCAGGTGAAGGAAATCTGGCAGGTTCGCCACGGACAACCTGGCGAAGTGTGGGAGCTCGTCCTCCACAACGATGGTCAGGTCGACCGTCTCGAGGGGACCCACCTCGATGTCGTAGGGCTCGACCCTCTCAGTACCGTCCATCATCCACATCCTCGGCGGGATGTTGGCCGGCATCGAGCCCCTGACGGCGTAGATGCCGAAGGCGGGTACGGTGGCCGTCACCACGTGCTCCTCGGTGTCGACGGAGGAGCCTGGCACCTCCACCCACAGACCACCGTCCTCCCGGACGATGACCAGGGAGGACTCGTCCATGCCGTAGGGGATGAGGGTGGGCGAGTAGCTGACCTCCAGGTCACTGCTGGCCAGCAAGGCGTCGCCGCTGTGATGGACCTTGAGGAATATTCCGATGAGCTCTTGTGGATACGGCTTGGGGTAGACCGCCTTCTCGAAGATGATGGTACCCGAGCCACCGTAGGAGGCCACCAGCGTTGCTATGAACTGGGACTCGGTGACGGTCTTCGTCTGCTGGCTGGCCTGGAGCACCTCCACAGGTATCGTGGTGGAGTTCACCCCGCCCTCGCCGTCGGAGACGGTGAGGGTGATCTCGCTCTCGCCCAGCAGCAGGGAGGAGGTGACCCTGGGGTCGGGCCCTTTGTAGAGGACGCGGTAACCGATGTTGGTCGTCCAGTTGAAGGTCATCGGGTCGCCGTTGGGGTCGTAGGTGGCGGAGGCGTCGAGGAGGATGGTCTGGCCCATCACCATCCGCGTCCCTGGAAGTGGCGATGAGACGCTGATTATCGGCGCCAGGTTGGTCAGCAGGGTGACCTCCCGGTTCATCGTCTCGGTCACGTTGATGGTCACCAGGGCGTGGTACCTGTCCTTGACCACGTAGACGCTGTGGGGGTTCCGCGGCTCGTCCTTGGTGGCATTCATTATGCTATCGAGGAGCTGGATGCTCACGGTCCCCGTCCCATCGGTCGTGCCCGTGAAGACGGTGGCCCCCCACGAGTCGTTGACCTTCACCGAGGCATCCTCGAGGGGCTGGTACGCCTGGTCGGTCACTCGAAGGGTGAGGGTCCACCACACGTCCATCTGCGAGATGTTGTCGAGATATGAGATGCTGCCCGGGCTGAAGGTGACATCGACGAGGGTGAGCTTCGAACTCTGGTTCAACCGTATATCGGTCCCGTACGGAGCCGCCTCCAGCAGGCCACCCTCCATGGTCATGGTGGCGCCTTCCAGGTTGAGGGGGAAGAAGCAGTTGGCCAGATCGGTGTCTCTCAATCCAGGCGACGGGCTGCCCTTGGCGTTGATGCCGTAGTAGCAGTTGATGATCTGGCAATCCTCGATGACCGCCCCGGAGTTCAGGAAGTACAGGCTGGATGCCAGGTCGCCCGTGAACCGGGAGTCCCTGAACACGGGCGCGCTATTGTCCACGAGGACGGAGCTGAAGGAGTCGACCACCGTCCACTCGAAGACCACATCGTCGGAATCGATCTCGAGGCCCACGGCCTCGGCGTCCCCCAGGTCCGATATCCGCGAGTACATGACCGAGACCTTGGCCCCGCCATCGAACCCGATGGTGTACCGTGCCGACTGGTACCAGCTCCTCAGCTCGGTGCGGTCGGAGGTGGTGATGAAGTCGTTGTCGGAGTCGGTGAGCACCAGCTCGCCACCGGTAGTGACCCTGATGTGGAACTCCAGGTCCTCGGTGCAGTTCATCACCAGCTTCACGGACCTGAGGGTCAGCTTTCCTCCGAACTTGATGGTGATGTTCCCGTTGATGTAGAGGGTCACGTTCTCGTAGAGGAGGTCCTCACCATCCTCCACGTCCCATTCTCCGTCGGTCTCCCAGATACCATCACCGATGGGGCTGCCGTTCCCACCGTCCTCCGGAGCGCCTGACCCGGACACCGTCAGGGTGCCCACGGCTAGTGCCACGAGGGCAAGGATTATCGGCCACCATGTCTTTCTGGTCAAAGCCACTGGCTCCACCCATGCGGTCAATGCACACCCTAGGAATTAACCTTTGGGGCGTGGTGGAACAAAGGGTGGACCAGCAAATCTTATATGGGGACCCCCTCATATAGACGTGGGATGCGCAGCAGGGTCGTCAATCTCTTTCTGGCCGAATCCCAATTACTGGATGACAGGGCTCTCACATTCCTCGTCTCCCAAGAGGACCCGATGGTGGCCTCTAGACGAGTCCTAGAGCACGTGGGCTCCTTGGAGATGGCCCCCCTCGTGCTGGGCCTGAGCGACGTGGAGATGTGCCTCGGAGAGGGCATCCCGAAGGCCTCCACCTCCGTGATACGGATATCTTCCTCCAAGGACGAGGGGAGGACCCCGTTGCAGCCCCTTCCACCGGGGCTCGATGGCGGCCACAGGGTCGGAACCCAGTCATCGCTGGGGGACCCGACCCCTGCGCCGGTGTCCGGCATCGTGGCTGCCAGGAAGGTGGCCCCTTCGATGGCCCGGCCTCCTCCCAAGGCCCCGCCCATGCCGACGCCAGTCACCCACGTCATATCCTCCATGAAGCGGGTCGAGGCAGAGTGCTCTGTGGACGTGCTCCTTGACATCACCGGCGATTCCACCTGCTCGGGTTGCATAGGTGACTTCGTACGTTACTTCCAGGACCGCTTCATGCGCCTGAAGCGCCTCATCGCCAACCGGCGCGAGATGATGGCCTGGGTGCCCATCGCCGCCATCCGCAACCGCGGCGGTGACGTCAAGACCATCGGAATGGTGGCGGAGCGCCAGACCACGTCGAAGGGTGGTGTGATCTTCGAGATCGAGGACGAGAGCGGCCGCATCAAGGTGCTGTCGTCGGGAGGTCCGAAGGTCCCCATCGACATCGTCACCGACGAGGTGGTGGGCATCGTGGGCACCACCAACCCGAAGCGGGACTTGGTCTATGCCGAACAGATCGTCCGGCCGGAGATACCCGTCAGACGACGCACCCACATGACCGAAAGGGACCTGAACGTGGCCTTCGCGGCAGACATCCACGTGGGCTCGAATACCTTCCTCGACACCCAGTGGAACCGCTTCATGGACTTTCTCAACGGCCGCCTGGACAACGGCAACGGGACCAATGGGATCCTGGACAGCCTGGAGGTGCTGGTCATCCCGGGCGACGTTGTCGACGGCATCGGTGTCTTCCCGGGGCAGCAGGAGGAGCTGCTCATCTCCGACATCTACCGCCAGTACGAGGCCCTGGCCGAGCTTCTGAAGGAGGTCCCCGACCACATCGAGGTCATCATGACCCCGGGCAACCACGACGCCGTGAGGCTTGCGGAACCCCAGCCGGGACTTCCCCCCGACATCCAGAGGATGTTCGCGGGAAAGGTCCGCTTCGTGGGCAACCCCGCCCTCCTCGACATCGAGGGCGTGAAGGTGCTCTCCTACCATGGCAAGTCCATCGACGACTTCGTCACCCACGTGCAGCAGTGCACCTACGAGGACCCGATCACGGTGATGAAGGAGATGCTCAAGCGCCGTCACCTGGCACCCATCTACGGAGGCCGCACGAGCATCGCGCCCGAGGCCACGGACCACCTGGTGATAGAGACCATCCCGGACATCTTCGTCACGGGCCATGTCCACGGGACGGGGGTGGAGGAGCACCGGGGGTCGCTGCTCATCAACGCCTCGGCCTGGCAGTCCCAGACCCAGTACCAGAAATCGATGAACTTCGTCCCCGACCCCGCCAAGGTCCCCATCGTGAACCTCAAGAACATGTCCGTCAAGGTGATGGACTTCTCCACGTGAGGTCCTGGCCTGTCCTGGCCTGGCCTGGCCTCCCCCCAAATGCTTATAACCCAGATGGCCTTACGGACGTCCCGGTGCCCCCATGCCCATGCCACTGAACGCCCTCGACAAGTCCATGAACCGACATGTCCAGCTGCTGCTCAAGGACCGCCGCGTCCTGGAGGGCACGCTGGCGGGCTACGATGAACACATGAACCTGGTCCTCAACGACACCGAGGAGACCGACCCCGAGGGCAAAAGGCGCAAGATAGGCACCATCGTCCTGCGGGGCAGCAACGTCGTTTCCATCAACAGGGATTGAGGCCCCTCCCCTTTCCGGTCATCTTCCGGGTATGGCCAGCCGGGAACCTTCCTATCCCATGGATATCTATTAATATACTGGAATAGATTGTGTGGGTCGGAGGTTTCGTCTTGGGAGACAAGAAGTTCCAAGGGAGTATAGCGGTGTTGGTGCTCTTGATAATCTGCTGCTGGCCGGCAGCGATTATCTATTTCTTCATGAAGAGGGAAGAGGTCCAACCCGTCCCACCGCCGGGCTATGAGCAGCCGATGCAGCCGCCACCGGGCCAGTATCCGCCGCCGCAGTAGGCCGACCATCCGCGCAGGGCATCCGGGTTGACTTGGCGCCCTCATCAGCTGGTGTATCCGCCATCGCCCCAGTGATTACATTCATAGGGCAAGTGGTGCATTTCCTTTCGATACCAAGGGTTGATGGACATAACGTACAATCCGATCAAGAGGGTCAAGATGGCCATTGCCGAGGACCCGATAATCCTCTCGCACCATCCCTTCTGCGAGGCCTTCGCGGGTCACACCGTCCAGGTCAGGGGCCACGCCGTCTGCCTGGGCTGCCTCTTCACGTACCCAGCGGCGGCGGCGACCCTCGCCATCCTCCTTCTCCTCGGATACCTTGGTCACGCGCCCACCCACCAGGGGGCCTTCGCCACCGGCGTGGTCCTCTTCAGCATCGCCCTTACCAGGAAGTTGCTCGACAGGGGCCAGCACGGGCAGCGCATGCACATGGCGTCCCGCATGGTGCTGGGCGCCTCCCTCGGTCTCGTCGTGGCGTCGGTGATCTACGCCCCCGACTGGACCGTTCGGGCAACCCTCATCGTCGTGATCGTCGGTGTAGCCGTGGCCTACAACGTGCTGAACGGTCGCCGCACGATGCGCATTTGCAAGGAATGCTCCCAGTACGGCGATTTCCCCCAGTGCGACGGCTCCCGACCAGGGTGATGCCCGTCCCATACCGCGACCCGTCGCGTCAGAGGGGGCTCCCGAGGAGCTCTCTGAACAGGTCCTCCACGTTCTCCGTGGAGTATCCCTCGGGAACCTCGGTCACGTAGACGGACATCATGCCGTCATCGATGGAGTAGAGGCCCTTGATCTCCATGCACGTGTGGGGGAACCTCTGGCAGAACTCCCCCTCGTGCTCGTCCCCTTCGAAGACCAGGTGGTCCTCCACCGCCTTCGAGCGCATATCCAGGAACCAGCGCGAGGGATCCCCCTCCATGTGGTATGTGAACACTTTGCCTCCCATGGAAACCCGTTGAACATGAGACCGCCTAGCACTTATAGTTTCCGAAGTGTCGAAAATGGGGCCTCTCCAAGCACTCTCCCAAAGTCTTATCTTGGCCCTTCCCCCTTGCAGCCATCATGGAGGCGGTCATCCTCGCTGGGGGCTTCGGCACGCGCATGCGTCCCTTGACCCACACCCGGCCCAAGCCGCTGCTTCCCATCATGAACAGGCCGATGATAGACCACATCGTGATGTGGTTGCCCGATGAGGTCGACCGGGTGGTGCTGGCGGTCAACTACATGGCCGACGCCATCCGCGACCACCTTGGGGAGGTCGACCTGGGTGTGGAGGTCATCGTGGTCGAGGAGGACGAGCCCCTGGGCACGGGGGGCGCCTTCCGCAACTCCCTGGGCGAGGTGACCTCGGACACCTTCATCGGCCTCAACGGTGACGTGATCAGCAGCCTGGACATGACCGATATGGTGACCCAGCACCGCGAGAGGGGGGGCATCGGCACCATCGCGCTGTGGGAGGTGGAGGACCCCTCCCGGTACGGCGTGGTGGAGCTGGGCGATGACGACCGCATCCTGAGCTTCGTGGAGAAGCCAGCGCCCGGCGAGGCGCCCTCTAACCTGATCAACGCTGGCGCGTACGTGCTCCGCACCGAGATCCTGGACCTTCTGGAGCCGGGGGTCAAGACCTCCATCGAGCGGGAGGTGTACCCCAGAGTGCTGGAACGGGGGCTCTTCGGCCATCGCTTTACGGGGTTCTGGGTGGACGCGGGCACGCCCGCCGCTTACCTGGAGGCCCACCGGGAGCTGCTTGACCGGGTGCCCTCGTCGGAATCCGGGACGGCCAACATCCATTCCACCGCCAGGGTGATGCCCCACACCGTACTGGGCGAGGACGTGACGCTGGGAGCGGGCGCCGTGGTCGGCCCGTACGTGGTGCTGGGGGATGGCGTCCACATAGCCGCTGGAGCGGTCCTCCGTGAATGCGTCCTCCTGCCAGGAGCCCGCGTGGGGGCGGGAGCCTCCCTGTCTGGCTGCATCCTGGGAGAGGGGGCCGAGGTGGACGCCGACGAGGTGCTGGAGAGGGTGGTCCTGGAGGACGGCAGGGCTCCTCAGTAGCCGATGGTCAACCGGCTCCTGCGGTACATCAGGTAGAAGAATGCGATGATGGCCATCACCGACATTATCAGGTTCAAGATCAGGAACGTCATCCAGCCCGTGATGGCGTAGGCGACCACGAAGACCACCATCAGGACGGCGACCACGATGGCGATGCCGAAGGAGAGGGCGATGAGCGCGCGCATCTCCTCCTCGAAGGACTGGAGGGGAGAGGCCTCGCCGGCCCCCCTCGCCACCTCGTACTCCTCCTCCTCCGGAAGCACCTGTCTCAGCCTCCGCCGTACATCTTTGCCATCCGCAGTCCCGCGCGGATGTGGTCCACCGCGCCGACCTCGACGGCGGGGCCGTGGCCCGGGTACATCGCCTTGGCCTCCAGGTCCGCGAGCCGCTGTATGGATGCCACCAGCGAGTCGTAGTCACCGCCCTTCAGGTCCCACCGGCCGATGCCTCCGTCGGCGTAGACGGTGTCCCCGGGTATCAGCGTCCGGGATGGGCCGTGCCACAACGCGATGGAGTGGAGGGAGTGGCCGGGCGTGTAGAGCACCTCGTACCTGGTGGGACCCACGTCGATGACGTCTCCCTCCTCCAGGGGCAGGGACTCCACCGGCTCGGGGACGGTCCCGAATAGCCATGCTCCCGTCACCTGGGGGTCGGCGCTCCTGAGCATCTCCACACCCTGCTCGTGGATGTACACCTCCACACCCAGCTCCCGGGACATGGAGGCCGCGCCGCCCGCATGGTCGAAGTGACCGTGGGTGAGGACGATGCGGTCCACCGAACGGCCCTCGAGCCTCTTGCCGATGAGCTCGCAGTAGTGGTGGGTGATCTTTCCGGTGCCAGTGTCGATGACGACGGGGCGGTCCCCGTCCAGGACCATGATGTTGCTGTCGTAGCCCCGGACAGGGAGCAGGTGGACCACGGGCGCGTCCTCGTCAGACATGATTAGGGTGAAGGCACCCCTCGGTCATGAGGGTTGCGGCGGGAGGCCATCCCAGCGCCCATAGCAAACGTGATAACGGTGGAATCCGTTGCCAGGGACGCGCGCTTGGTGGGTACAGCCAGTGTCGGAAGAGGACAACGGGGATGAGAACAAGGAGGCCCAATGGAGCTCCCGATGGGGGTTCCTGCTGGCCGCCGTGGGTTCCGCCATAGGCCTGGGGAACGTCTGGAGGTTCCCCAACATCGCCTACGAGTACGGCGGTGGTGGCTTCCTCATACCATACATCATCGCCATGTTCGTCACCGGCATCCCGTTGCTGATCCTCGAGATGGGCATCGGTAAGACGTTCCGGACGTCCGCTCCCTTCGCCTTCATCAAGATGGAGAAACGGATGGGATGGGTCGGCTGGATGATGCTCCTGTTCGGATTCATCGTGATGTCGTACTACACCGTCATCATCGCCTGGTCCCTCTTCTACGCCGGGGCATCAACGACCCTGGCATGGGGCGCCGACCCTACGGGATTCTTCTACGACCGCGTCGTGGGGGTTACGGACGGGCCCGGTAACCTGGGTGGCATCACGATAGGCGTGCTCTTCTGGCTGCTGGTGGTCTGGATATGCGTCTACCTCATCATCATCAAGGGCATCGAGCGGGTGGAGAAGGTGGTGATGATCACCGTCCCCCTCCCCGTCATCCTGCTATGCATCCTGGCGTTCCGCAGCCTGACCCTCGAGGGAGCCGACGTGGGCCTCAACTACTTCCTCACACCCAACATGGCGGCCCTGGTCGACCCGAATGTCTGGTTGGCCGCATTCGCACAGATCTTCTTCACACTGTCCTTAGCGACAGGGGTGATGATCGCATACAGCTCCCGTTTGCCAAAGAAGGCCGACGTTACCAACAACGCCCACATCGTTGCCTATATGGACGTGGGGTTCTCCTTCTTCGCCGGCATCGTGGTCTTCGCCACCCTTGGTTACATGGCGGTGTCCACGGGAGAGGACATCACGGAAGTGGCCGACCCAGGTCCCGGGCTGGCGTTCATCGCATATCCTACAGCCATCTCAATGATAGGCGGAATATGGGGCCCGATAGTAGGGGTGCTGTTCTTCGTCATGCTGTTCACGTTGGGCATCGACTCCGCCTTCGCCACCATCGAGGCCATAGTTCTGGCATTAAAGGACGCGGGGTACAAGTACGGTACTATGGCGCTGTACGTGGTCGCTGGTGCCTTCATCTTCTCCATATTCTTCGCTACAGGAGGTGGCTACCACTGGATCTGGATCTTCGACCACTTCGTCAACGAGATCGGCCTGGTGACGGTGGGCATCCTGGAATGCTACATCGTGGGGCACCTGTACAGCACCAAGAAGTTCATCGATGCCGTGAACAGGACCTCGGAGATACCCATCAACAGGTGGTGGGTGTTCTCAGTCAAGTACGTCACCCCCGCCCTGCTCACCATCGTACTGCTGGCGAAGATCGTGCTGACGGCCATCCACGGCTACCCCGAGGGTGACAGCTACGCTGGGTGGGCCCTGTTCCTGGGTGGGATATTCCCGGTGGCCCTGGTCATCTTCCTTTCCTACTACATGTCCGGGAGGTTGAGACCACGGGATTGACCTTCGGTGCCTGGGCCATGCTGACGATATGCTCCGTCATCCTCTACGGAGGGTTGTTGTACTACGTCGCCCTGGCCCAGAAATGGGACCTGGCCCAGTGGTTCCACAGGTTCAAGCTCAGCTTCGTGGTGACCATCTGGCAGAAGGGTCCCGAGGGCAGGCTCATGGTCGTCGCGGGCTTCATCTTCTTCCTCCTCATCTTCGAGGCCCTCATCGTGGGCATCGGAGGGGGTCCTGCCCCGCCAGAGCCCCCTCCCGAGGGGGAGTGGGTCCCCATGACGGGTACCACCACCGTGTCCGGTTACACCGCCCAGCAGCAGGGCGAGGTGGCCACCCCCGACCTTTCGGGCCTGAACCTGGTGTCGGCGGACCTCACCCTGACATGGACCGACGACGACGTGGACCCGCCGGGCCCCGGGACCAGTCCTATCATTCTCACGAACGAGCCGGACACCTTCCGCCTGGTCGTGAACCTGCCCGACGGGAGCCAGCTCACAGGGGAGGGGACCAACGCGCCCCCCGGCGGGGATGGCTCGATATCGTTGCAGGTGCCCGCGCCCTCCGAGGGCAACATCACCGACTGGGAGGTCGTGGTGGAATGCCTGGAGGCGGGGGACCTGGTGGGACCCCGAGGTCGCGTGTGGGTGGTGGACGGCGGGAACGCCTGGGACCTGCGGATCGAGTACACCCACCTGGTATGGGTCGTCCCCGAACAGTGATGCGCCGTCCCTAGTCGATCACGCCCTCCTCCACTACAGAGAAGACCGCCTCGCCCTCGGGAAGGTTGGGACTATCGATGAGGCGGGCGATGCGCTTCTGGCCCTTGGACTTTCGCAGGTATATCCGGAAGGTGGCCGCGTGACCCACGATGTGACCGCCGATGGGTCGCGTGGGGTCGCCGAAGAAGGCGTCGGGCTTGGCCATCACCTGGTTGGTCACGATGACCATGGCGTTGAACAGGTCCGAGAAGCGTAGCAGGTCGTGCATGTGCTTGTTCAGCTTCTGCTGCCGGTCGGCCAGGGCACCCCGACCCACGTACTCGGCCCTGAAGTGGGCGGTGAGGGAGTCGACGATGAGGCATCGCACGCCGTGCTCCTTGGCGACCTCTTGGGCCTTCTCCGCCAGCAGCATCTGGTGGTGGGAGTTGAAGGCCCGCGCCACGCGGATCTTGGTAAGGACCTCCTCGGCGTCCAGGTCCTGGCCCTCTGCCATCTGGATGATGCGCTCGGGGCGGAAGGTGTTCTCTGTGTCGATGAAGATGACGGTGGCCCCCAGGCCCCCGTTCTCCACTGGCTTGGTCACGTTGACCGCCATCTGATGACCTATCTGGGTCTTGCCCGAGCCGAACTCCCCGAAGAGCTCGGTGATGGCCTGGGTCTCGAAACCCCCGCCCATGAGCTCGTCAAAGGCCTCGGAGCCGGTGGGGACCTTGCCCACCAGCTTGCGCTTCTCCAGAAGGACGTCGCCCGTCTCGAAGCCTCCGATGTCGGCCTGCTTGCGGGCGGCGGCGATTATCTTCACCGCGCTGTTCACCCCGATGTCGGCCATCTCGGCCATCGTCTGGGGGGATGACACGGCTATGCTCATGAGGTCGGTGAAGCCGGCCTCGATCAGTTTCTCCGCGGTCGCGGGACCTACGCCAGGTAGCTGTTCTATGGCGTCGCTGTCGTCCATGGGTGCTCACCTGACCTTGGAACGGGACCTGGTGCTTATAAGCTTGTGCCCGGGGGGTCGGTGAAGGTGGGTCCCGTCCATCCATTCGACCCCTGTCTCAAAGGGTTTATATGGGCCCTTCCGCTTCTCTCCATGATAGGCCAGGAGGGCTCCCATGACCCACGTACGCCTCAGAAAGACGCTCATCCTCTTCGTCGTCGCCATGATGCTCGCACCCGCCATCTCGCTGGCGGTGCCCGCGGGCGATGGCGATGTTCCCGTCCCCGACGACGCGCCCGGCTTCGTGGGTGCCGGTGAGGGCATAGAACCCATCTCCATCGACGTGGACATCTACGAGGACAGGTTCACCCCCATCATGCCCTGGCCCACCAACCGGACCTTCTACGACATGGTGCGGATCGGCGACTACTTTCTGATGGCCGGCAGCGGCGGCACGCTCCTCAAGCTCAACGAGACTGGTATCGAGCGGATCCACACGGGCACCGAGGAGAGCCTGTACGACATCGCCTACGATTGGCCTCTGGCACTCATCGCGGGCAACCACTCGACGCTGTTCGTCTGGAACTCGACCACCGAGGACCTGACCAGGATAGACGTGCCATACGACCAGCGGTTCCTGGGAGTGACCTGGGACGATGATGGGGACGAGGCCATCATCGTGGGCAACGGGGGCTTCATCGGCACCTTCAACGGCACCCATGTGAACGCGCTCACCACCGGCCTCTCCGACTTCATCTACCGTGTGAAGTGGGTGCCTGGGGGCGACCACGCCGTGGCCGTCGGTGATGGGGGCCTGCTGGTAAGGGTGAACACCACCGAGGTCATGAACATCACCCGGCTCGACATAGATTGGGGCCTCTGGCGTCTTGACTGGGATTACGAGGGGATCTTCGCCATCATCGTGGGCATGGATTACTCTTTTCTGCCGCCCCGGTCACTGGTCGTAAGGTACAACATCACCGGGACCTTCAACAGCATCCCAGTCCCAGGGAGCCTGACCTCTGGTCTCCGCAGCGTGGCCTACAACGACGACGACGTTCCCGGAGGCGGTTACTTCCTGATCGCGGGCGAGAACTCCACCGTCCTCCTCTGCGACGGGACCTCCAACGCCGTGATCGTCACGCCCTACGACAGGACGCTCAGGGCATGTCTCTGGTGGAAGCCTCTGGACATGGGTCGCGACTTCTACGTGGCCGGGAACCGGGGCGTCATCATGCACCACGTCGACGGGGTCTGGTCCAACGTGTCCTTCGACCCAAGGGGGAACAACATCGCCATCGACTGGCGTCCCCAGGGCGACTACGGCCTCGTGGTGGGCAGGGATGGCTTCATGTCCAAGGTCTCCCCGTCGGGCGGCACCCTCATCGACACCGGTGTCACGAACGACCTCCTGGACGTGGACTGGTCCGCCGACGGGTCCTATGCCCTGGCATGTGGCACGGGCGGCATCGTCGTGAGGTACAACCACGGGGATTCACAGACGACCACAATGAGGACCGGTTTGAACGCGCTGCGTGGCGTCTCGGTCAAACCGGGTGCCAACGAAGCGCTCGCCGTGGGTGATGGCGGCCACATCTGGCACTACTCCTCGGGAATCTGGACGGACAAGAAGCCCCTGGGCATCGAACGGAACCTATGGGACGTTGCATGGAGGCCCGATGGCGCCTTCGCCATCATCGTGGGCGTGTCAGGTTCGGTGCTGAACTTCACTGGAGTCGGCCTCGCCAGCTCCTTCGTACCCCAACCGGACACTTATGCACCTCTATTCTCGGTGGCGTGGGATAAGAACGGGGAGTACGCGATGGCGGTGGGGTCCCGGGACTCTCTGAAGGACTACGATACCATCTGGGTGTACAACAATGTAAAATGGGGGCCGGTGGGATACGATTCCGGGGCGACCTTTTACGGTTGCGCCTTCACCGCAGATGGCGAGGTCGGTGTCGCCTTCGGGGCACCTGATCACATCGTCAAGTTCTCGACTAGCACGTGGGAGGGCATCCGTTCCTCCTTCTCGAGCCCCTACACGCTGTTGCAGCGGGGTTGCATGCACCCCACCGGACGTGCGGTGTACTTCGCGGGCTCCAACGGCTACGCGTACAGGATGGACGTGGGCGAGTTCGCCAACAACCCCCCCGTGGTGGCCATCGCCAGCCCCAGGACCGGGGCAACCTTCGACACGGGGGAGGTCATCGAGCTCTCCGCCAACGGCACCTGGGACCCCGACGATGACCCCCTGGAGATGACCTGGTGGTCCAACCTCACCGGCTTCCTGGCGCGGGGCAAGGTGGCCCACGTGACGCTGGAGAAGGAGGGCTGGCACAACATCGACCTCCACGTGGACGACGGCAAGGGCCACAACATCACCGATTTCGTCATCATCAGGGTCCAGGTCCCCGACATCCCTCCCGTGCCCATCATCAACTCGCCCACCGAGGGCGCGACGTACACCAACGAGGACCTGATAGTCTTCGACGCCAGCGGCAGCTTCGACCCCAACGGCGGGGACCTCACCTACCAGTGGTTGTCGGACACCTCCGGCAATATCGGCGACGAGGAGCGGGTGGAGGCCAGCCTCAGGGTCGACGAGCACCGGATCATCCTGTGGGTGGAGGACGAGAACGGCACCATGTCCTCCGAATCGGTCAACATCAGCGTGGTCCAGGCCAACCGTCCGCCGGTGGTCTACATCACCTCCCCCCAGGAGGGGGATAGGTTCGAGCCCGACGAGAGCATCGAGTTCAACGCCTCCTACTCCTTCGACCCCGATGGCGACGAGCTCACCTACCGCTGGGTCGACGCGCAGGACGGCCTCCTGGGAGAGGGGAAGGTCATCCAGTCGGTCCTCTCCGCCGGCCATCACAACATCACCCTGACGGTGTCCGACAACGAGTACGACGTCACCGCGACGGTGAACGTGACGGTGGAGGAACCGGAGAACCTGCCGCCCGTGATCACGCTGACCAGCCCGCCCTCTAACACCTCGGTGAGCGGCATTGTGATCGTGACGGGTGTGGTCACCGACCCCGAGGGTGACGACGTGACGGTCAGCTACGCCATCAGGACCAAGGACGACTGGCAGGAGGCCGACGTGGATGGTACCAGCTGGAGCTTCACCTGGGACACCACCGCCATCTCCAACGGTCAGTACACGGTGTTCGTGAAGGCCGACGACGGAGTGAACACCAGGCAGATCTGGGCCCAGTACTTCGTAGAGAACGTGGAGCCGGAGAACACGCCACCCGAGGTGACCCTGGTGAGCCCCGAGCCCGGCACCGTGAAGGGCGTGGTGCGCCTCGAGGGCCTAGCCACCGACGCCGACGGGGACGTGATCCAGAGGGTGCAGGTGCGCTTCGACTCCGGGCTGTGGGAGGAGGCCACTGGAGGCAATGCCTGGTCGTTCACGTGGGACACCGTCAAGACGCCCAACGGCCCCGTGGTCGTGTCGGTGCGGGCCTTCGACGGCGAGGACTATTCCCAGGTGGAGACTTACAACTTCAACGTGGAGAACGAGGATCCGGAGCCCGCCCCCGGCAGCAACCTGGTACTGTGGGTGCTGATGTTCATGGTCGTGGTCATCGTCGTCGTTGGGGTCTGGGTCTGGTACATGCGCCGCTGACGGGAAGGGCGATGGGACCGGGGGCGATGGGACCGGGGGCGAGGTTCACAGGACCTCGTCGGTGGAGCCCTCTATGATGGGCATCTTGCACTTGGGGCAGATGGTAGGCAGGTGCTTCGACATCGATCGGGTGGCGTTGGCCTTCCGGATGCAGTCGTCGCAGACGAACTGGCCGCAGTCGAAGTGGCGGATGCTGGGGGGGTTGCTCTTGCACACCGAGCAGACCAGGGGAGCGGCCTTGGTCTCCGCCCTCGGCTCGGCCCTTGGCTTGGCCGTGGTGGTGGGTGCCGCCTCGGCGGCGGCCTTGTCCATGGCGCTGGCGGTCTTGACCTTCCTGGCGGGCCCGTCGGAGGTCCTGAGGCTCTCGATGGCGACCTCCTGCTTCTCGAGGTCCGTCTCACCCCCCAGGTGGTCCAGCACCGCCTTGACCTTCTTCGCCGTGAGGATGCCCGCACCCAGCTCGTTGGAGATGTCCGCCACCGTCCGCTTGTCGGGGGGCAGCTCCAGGGCGGCCCGCACCAGCTTCTCCATCTCCTTGGGGAGGGGCGCCGGGGCCTGGACCTTCAGCTTGTCCACCTTGGTGAGGTAGGAGAGGATGCGCTTGCCCCGGGGTATCGAGGTGTCGGGGAAGTTGAATATCAGCTCCGCGAGGGTCACGGATATCTCGTCGGCGTGGGGCTTGTGGCGCAGGCAGTGCTTGATGACGTGGGCCGTCGCCTTCTCGTAGCCCGCCAGGTCCTGGGGCGACAGGTCCTCCAGCCGGACGTCCTCCTTGGCCCTGAGGTACTCGAAGGTCTCGTCGATGGCCTCGAAGGGCACCTGGCACTCGCGGAAGACCTCCTCCTTGGAGGGGATGCGCCGGTGGCGGTACTCGAAGTTGAGTATCTGCCGGGCGTACTTCTCCACGTTCTGGTGCTTGATGAACTCCTCGGCCTCCTTGCGCTTCTCGAGGGCCGCGTGGTACTCGGGGTCGATGTCCAGGGCGGTGTCGAAGGCGTCCATGGCCTCGGGGTACTGCTTGAGCTGGAAGTAGGCCACGGCCTTGTTGTACCAGGCCACCTTGTCGAGGGGTTCGATCTCCAGGGCCTTGATGTAGCTGCGGATGGCCTCCTCGTAGCGGTTCAGGTGGTCCAGGGCGATGCCCCTGTTGTTCCACACCGCGGGGTCCCGCGGGTTGAGTGCGATGGCCTTGTCGTAGGCCTCCACCGCGTCGTCGTACTTCCCGGAGCGGGTGAGCACCAGACCCAGGTTGTGCCACGCCGCCTTGTCGTCGGGGTCCAGGTCGGTGGCGTGCACCAGCGCCTCTATGGCCTTGTCGAAGTGTTTCGCCCGGTCGTAGCAGATGCCCATGTTGAACCAGGCCGACTTGTCCTCGGGCTTGAGCTCCACCGCCTTCTGGTACGACTCGATGGCCTCCTCCATCTTGTTCATGCGGGCAAGGACGGTGCCCTTGTTGTTCCTGATGGCGGGGTCCTGGGGGTCGAGACCGATGCCTCGGTCGAAGGCGTCCAGGGCCTCCCGGGACTTGCCCATCTTCGAGAGCGCCAGGCCCTTGTTGTTCCAGGTGCCGGCGTCCCGGGGATCGATCTCCAGTGCCTGGTCGAAGGCGCCGACGGCCTCCACGTGCTTGTCCATGTGGGTGTAGGCCACGCCCAGGTTGCGTATCGCCTCCACGTCGTGGTGCTCCAGCTCTATGGCACGGGTGTAGGCCTCGGCGGCGTCCTCGTACCTTCCGAGGGCGGCGAGGACCACGCCCCTGTTGTTGTGGGCGGCCGCGTCGTCGGGGTCGACGCCGATGATCTCCTCGAAGCACCGGAGCGCCTCCTCGTTGCGGCCCATGTCACGAAGGAGCATGCCCTTGTCCGTCCAGGCCTCCTTGTGCTCCGGGTCGAGGGTGAGGATGCGGTCGGCGACCTCCATCAGGTCCTCCTTCTGGTCCAGGGCCTTGAGGGACACGGCCACCATCTCGTGGATGGCCACGTCGTTCTCCTTGAGGTCGGCGGCGCGCTGGTACGACCTGAGGGCCTGGGGCAGGTGCCCCTGGGCGGTGTAGGCCCCGCCCTGGTCCACCAGCGTCGTCACGTCCCTGGGGTCCAGGTCCAGGATGGAATCGCACACCTTGACCACCTCGGCGTGCTTCTCCTGGCGTAGCAGGCACTCCTTGCGAAGTCGGACCACCTCCACGTCCCGGGGCCTGTCCTTGAGGACGCGGTTGAACTCCTGCTCGGCCAGCGAGACCTTGTTCAGCGCCAGCATGGTCTTGCCCGCCAGCAGGTGTACCTCCGGGTCGTCGGGAGACAGCTCGAGGGCCCGCTCGAGCACCTTGAGGGCCTCGGCGTGCTCGCCCAGGTCGGCCAGTGTCCTTCCCAGGAGGGCCAGGACCTCGGCGTCCACCCCGCCGATCTCCAGGGCGTGGCTGAAGCATCGCTTGGCCAGCTCCGGCTGCTCGAGGCGCAGGTGCACCCTGCCCTTGGCCATCCACAGGTGCTTGTCGTCCGGATATTCCTGGGTCAATCCCTCGAGGACCTCCATGGCGTCCTCGTTGTGGCCCGCCTCCATCAGCACCTGGTACAGGAGTATCTTCGCCTCGTAGTGGGTCTTGTCCCACCTTATCGAGGCCCGCAGCGATGCGGCGGCGGCGTCCCACTCGCCCATGGCCTGCAACGACCGGGCCTTCCTCATGTAGGCGTCCTTGTGCCGCTCGTCGGTCTTGATGATCGCGTCGGCGGCCTTGACCACCTCGCTGTGCCGGTCCAGCCGCTCCAGGGCCTCCATCCGTAGCTCCATCCCGCGGATGTGGCCGGGTTCCACCGCCAGCAGGTCGTCGGAGGAGGCCAGCACGCCGTCCCAGTCCGGGGTCGCGGCCACCGCCTCGAGCCTCTTGGCCATGGTGACGGGGTCGTCGGAGCGCAGCGCCAGGGCGTAGTCGTACGCCTCGATGGCCTCGTCGGGCCTGTCGAGACGGCTGAGGGCGTCCCCGAGAACGAGCCAGGTCTCCCTCCTCTCCGGGTCCAGCTCGACCACGCGGCGCGCCGAGCGGGCCAGGTAGGCGTCGTCGTCCAGGTGCTTGAGGACCTCCACGCAGCTGACCCAGCCCTCCAGGTCGTTCACGTCCAGCCTCAGGGCCTCTTCCAGCGCCTCTAGGGCACCTGAGTGGTCCCCGGCCGCGGACAGGGCGTCCGCCTTGCCCTTGTGGACCATGGGGTCGTCGGGGTCGAGGGCGGTGGCCCTGTCCAGGAGTTCCGAGGCCTCGTCGTTCTTGCCCACCTCGGCCTTGACCTTGGCCGCAGCCACGAGCACCTCCTTGTCGGCATCATCCCCGAGGGCCTCCAGGGCCTTCTCGTAGGCCCGGTCGGCCTCGTCGGCCCGCTCCAGCACCTGAAGGGCCTGGGCGCGACCCAGCAGCAGGCCCGTCTCCTCGGGCTCCATGTCGAGGCCGCTGTCGAAGGTGTTGAGGGCCTGCATGTAGAACTCCATGCGCATCTGCGCCCTGCCCAGGCGGCGCAGTACGAGGGCACTGGGGGGCGCCCCCTTCGCACCCAGGGCCCCCTCGAGGGCCTCCACCTGGGCGCGGTCGTCACCCCGGTCGCCCGCCAGGTCGGCCTTGAGCATCCACAGCGGCCTGTTGTCCGGTTCCAGGTCCAGTGCGAGGGTTGTGGCCTCCTCCGCCTCCTCGATCTCGGACCGGTCCCGGTGCAGCTCCGCCTTGGTGCGCAGCAGCCCGGGGTCGGGACCCGTGAGGTCGATCAGGGCGTCGAGGTAGGTGAGGTTCTTCGGCTCGTCCTCCACCAGGTCCCGCAGCGCCTTCTCCGTGTCGTCCCTGCGGTCCAGGCCACGGAGGGCCTTGGCTCGGTTGAAGCGGGTGATGGAGTGGGAGGGGCTGAGGCCCAGCGCCCGGTCGTACAACTTGAGGGCGCCCTCCTCGGCACTGCGCTCGAGCAGGAAGTCACCCTTGGCATTGAGGGCATCGAAGTTCTCCTCGTCCAGTTCCAGGGCGCGGTCGTACGCCTTGACGGCCGAGCTGTCGTGACCGACATCCTCCAGGCGATTCCCGAGACGGGTGTAGACGCGGCTGAAGTCGGGTCTGAGCTTCTGAAAGGAATCCTGGTTCTTGTCCAGGTATGTCATGCAACGCTCCAGCTCCTCCCCAACTTGGCGCTTTCCCTTCGTCTTCTCGTGCTCCTCTGCGGTCGCCAGTCGCTTCTCAGCCTTGTGGAGCACGCCCTTCTCCTTGTCGAAGAGGTCCTTGAAGCTCATCAGATGGAGTCCCCTAGCGGACTTGAGATTATCGACCATGTAGAAAAACCCTGTCCTCCCAGTCTCATCCGGCTGGAGTTAGCACGCGACCTCCCGGGGAGCCCGGAGTGGGGGCAAACCTTTATTGGGACGGTGCGGCATGAGCGGGACCGAGGTGCGCATATGGCCCCGAGGAGCGGCCACATCAAGTTCAAGAAGGGTACGAAGTGGAAGGACCTGCTGGGTCCCTTCCCGGGTCTGTTCGAGCTGTTCCTGGACGAGACGGCCCAGAGGAACGATGACGAGCTGTTCGATGCTATGCTCCTCAAGCAGAACATGTCCTGCCTCGAGAAGGGTCAGAAGCCAGAGGGTTACAACCGGAACAACAGGGTCCGGATGATCTTTCCCATCGTGGACCGGTCCGTCGAGTTCTACGTGTACCAGTCGACGGGGGCCGACGACATGGTCCGCATCACCAATCGGCTCTCGGACTACCTGAAGGAGCAGAAGCTGGAGCACAAGGTCGAGTGGGACAAGATGCTCCTCTTCGAACTGAAGATCAAGGGCAAGCGGTAGCCGGCCAGACCCTCTAGCCGCCTTCTGGATCGGGGATGAGCTCCAGCACGTCCCCGGGCGCGATGAGGGCCTCGCCGAAGGTGGTCGAGCCCCGCAGGATCCTGTCGCCCACGCGTACGACGTACGCTCCTGGGTCCTTCTCCCAGAAAGAGGCGGCGCTCTCGATGATCTCCTCCATGAGGGTGTCGTCCTCGATATCTATGGCGATAACCGAGCCAGAGTCGGCGTCCTTGAGGTTGATGCGGTTGGTCATGAAGGTAACCCCGGGTGTTCCGGCTCGTGATATTGGAGGGATGGCATAAATAAGCTGCGGCCTGGCCCCATCATGCGATGACGTGCACCCATCACGTGAGAAACGAGTCAAAACCATTTAATACGTCCCGGCCAGTGATTCTATGCAGCGGGAACGGTGCCCATGGACCCCCTGTAGGGGGGAACGATGGCCCGAGACGCCCGCTGGACGAGGGATCTCACATGATGTGGACCCAAGGAACCCGTGCGCACGCTTGCCTGGTGGCATTGCTGATGGTAGCTGTGGTCATCGCCCTCTCCCAGCCCGTGATGTCGGCCGGGGCCGGAACGGTGGAGATCATGAGCCCTGGCGGGCCCGTCTCCGGGGAGTACATCCTGAACGTGTCCGTCACCTGGGAGGTGGCACCGGGCACGGTGGAGTACGGGATCGATACCAACACCACGAGCCTGTACCTGGCCCACACCTCTGGCAACTACTACGAGGCCAGTATCGACACCACCACCCTCACTGACGGGGACCACTCCATCACCGTGAAGGCCATCGGGGGTATGGGGAATATAACCACCGCCACCCTGGACGTGCAGGTGGACAACTCCGGACCAGTGATCACCCTGGAGGACCCAGGGAGCGAGATGATAACCGGCGAGTACATCGTGAGGGCCACCGTCAACGACGCCAACCTGGACATGAGCTCCGTGATGCTCGTGATGGACGGCAACGTGTCCGACGCTCGGCCCATGGAGCGCGACGGTTACAACTACACGTACACCATCGACACCGCCGCCGAATGGGAGTGCGGAACCCACAACGTGAGCGTATTGGCCTCGGACACCTTCGGCCACGAGACGCTCACCGATAACGTGACGCTGACGGTGGACAACTGCGCTCCCATGGTCATGTTCGTGTCCCCCGGGGGCCACGTGATGGGCTTCTACGACCTGGAGATCCAGATCAACGACACCTCCATAGACACCACCGCCGTGTGGGCCGTCTTCGACAACGACACCCTCAACCGCCTCTCGATGGACTACGAGGGCGAGGGGAACTTCGTATACATGATCGACACCACCACCATGGAGGACGGCGACCACGACGTGTACATCATCGCCACCGACCTCAACGGCCTGACCATGGAGTCGGACCCCTTGGACCTGAAGGTGGACAACAACGCCCCCGTGAGCACCATCACCTCCGAGGGCGGGAACGTGTCCGGTTACTACACCCTCTCCGCCATCGTCGAGGACGCCTACCTCAACACCAGCTGGGTCTACATGGTGGTCGATGGGGACGACGCCAACGCCACCATGATGTACTGGGCGGGGGACCACTACGAGGTCACCGTCGATACGCGCAACACCATGGACGGGAACCGCTCCATCAGGATCTGGGCCGCGGACCTCTGGGGCCAGACCTCCCGGTCCGCTGACATCGTGCTCTACGTGGACAACAACGCCCCCTACGTCAGGTTGCTGTCCAACGGTGGCACCAAGTGGGGCACCTACAAGGTCAGGGCGAACGTCACCGACCCCAACCTGGACACCGCCTGCGTCAAGTGCAGCGTCGGCGGGGCAGAACCCGTCGCCATGCAGTTCTCCACCGACGAATGGTACTACAACCTGGACACCAGGATGCTGCCCGAGGGTCCCGTCGACATCACCATCATGGCCTGCGACACCCGGGGCAACAGGAACGACCAGGTCTACGTGAGCATCGTCGTCTCCAACCGGGCGGACGTGGAGGTCACCAAGGTCGAGTGGACCAGCATGAAGGTGGAGAAGGGTTCGATGGCCAAGGTGAAGGTCACCGTGCGCAACAACGGCCACACCACCGCCAACAACTTCGAGGTGGCCCTCCTCTCCGGGAGCAAGGTCCTGGCCAGCGCCAAGGAGCTGACGGGCATCCTCCCTGGCAAGTCCCACACCTTCACCCTCGAGTGGAAGCCCGCGTCCACCGGTAGCCATGTGGTGCGCGTCGAGGCGGACTCCACCGACCAGCTGGAGGAGGCAGACGAGACCAACAACGACTGGGAGCAGCAGACCATCACCGTGTCCGAGGGGACCCCCGGGATGGGCGCCGCCCTCGCCGTGATGGCCACCCTGGGAGCGGGGGCCCTGGTCCGCAGACGCCGGTGAAGTGCGTCGTCCCGCGACCTCCTCCGGATGCCCTCACCAGAAGGGAGCCAGGCATCGTATCTGGATACCACAACCCTTAATAAGGCCCATGGCCTTGCTGGCCGAGGAGCCAGGGAAATGCCCAGAAGACCATCCCTTGACGACAAGATAGACGCCCAGATCATCTCGGGCGAATCCGGTTACGTCAGGGTCCGCACCCCGAAGGTGGAGAAGAGGGAGATATTCGCCATCGCCGATCAGCTCCTGGGCGCCTCCAAGATCAGGGTGGTCTGCGCCGACGGCAAGACCCGCCTGGGCCGCATCCCCGGCAAGCTCCGACGTCGCATGTGGATACGCGAGGGCGACCTGCTCATCGTGGTACCCTGGGAGTTCCAGGACGAGAAGGCGAACGTGGTCTGGAGGTACACCAAGACCCAGTCCACCTACCTCTCGAGACAGGGACGGATCCCCAAGCTGGTCGACATCTTCTGAGGCCCTTCCGCCCCCTCCCCCTACGAGCATCACATCGGAAGCTGGACCTCTAGGCCTCTTCCTCCCACTCGGATGAGCCACCGGTCCCGGCGGCCGCGGGGGGCTTCGGGGTATCCTTCATCTCGTAGGGCATCAGGAACTTGGCCGAGTCCTCGGGGTCGCCGTGGTACCACTTGCCCCGGACGGCCACCAGCGCGGTTCCGTCGGGCAGCTCGTGCTTGGCGCCCTCGACGATCTCGTCGGCGAGGACCTGGGGCTGGATGTGTCGGAGGGCCGGGGCGGGGATGCCGTATGGCAGTGCCTGGATGGCGGACTGCACCTTCCGCTTCTCGTTCTCCTTCCTCAACGCCTCCTTCTCGGCGTCGTCCACCGCGGGCGCGTCCTGCTCCATATCGGACCACAGCTTCTGGGTCTCCGAGGACGATGCCTCGGACAGGCGCATCTTGTGGGAGGCCTGCTCCGAGGGGAGCATGCCGGTGCCCGCGATCTCGATGCTGGGCCCGGTCTCCTCGGTGGCCTCTGCCTTCCCGGCCCGCTCGGCGGCCAGGTCCGACTCCCACTCGTCGGCGGTGGCCTTCACGGCGGCGGCCATCTGCTCCAGGTGCTGGCGCTTCTTCTCCTCCTCGGTGAGCTCCATCCCCGCGGGCATCTCCTCCTCGGCGCTCCTGCGCTTCACGATGATGACCGCAATCAGCAGGGCGACGACGATGGCAACGATGATGCCCAGCATCAGACCCGTGGAGAGCCCTCCCCCGTCGTCCTCGTTGTCGTCCGGCGGCGGAGGCACGGGTTCGGTCCCGACGGTGATGTTGATGGTGATGTCCTTGGAGGTCTCGCCATCGGACACCGTCAGGGTGATGAGGTGCCTGCCGGGGTCGGTGAACCTGTAATTGAGGCTCGGGCTGAAGCCCAGCTCGCCGCTGATATTGGACTTCCAGCTGTACACCAATTCCTGCCCGTGCTTGATGTCGGGGTCGCTGCACACACCGCGGAGACCCACGGATTCGTTCCACTTGTACGTCTCGCCATCCGGCGGGGAGATGATGCGGGGCACCTCCACGGGGTCGTTGACGTTCAGGACCACCACCGTGAAGTTGGCCTGCATCTTCTTGTCCGTGTCCACGTTGTCGCTGACCGTCAGGGAGAAGTGGATCGTCCCCACGTTGTCGTTGGTCGGGTTGTAGGTGAGCCATCCGGTGGACAGGTCCAGCGCCAGCTGGGTGGTGTTGATGACCCTGAACTGCAGGTCGTCACCCTCCACGTCGTATGCCTGGACCTCGATGACCAGCTCCTCGTCCTGGTGGACCTCGATGTAGATCGTCCCGGTGGTGTAGGGTTTCCCGTTGACGGTGATGAAGAAGGCGGGGTCGTTGATGGGCAGCACCTTCACCTCCACCGACTGGAATATCTCGGACTCGCCGTCCGAGGCCCAGAAGGTGATGGTCTCGACCCCCCACCAGTTCTCCTCGGGGGTGTACGTGACCACGCCAGTGTCCGGGTCGATGGACGCGTGCACGTAGGCGGGCGGCGGGTCGACCCGGAAGGTCAGCTCGTCCCCGTCGGGGTCCCCGAAGGCATCGGACAGGTCGGTCCACCTGTCGTCAGTAGTGTCCTCGTTCAACTGGGGGGGCACCAGTTTCTCGATGGACATGGGTGGCGCGTTCCCGATGAGCCTCGAGGCCACCCCCGCCGGTCCATGGTCGTCGCCGTCCCATGCCCTCACCTCGACGGTCCAGTCCTGGCCCCGGGTGAGCCACGAGCTGGGCACCCTGTTGGTGGTCAGGTCGGTGACGAGGGTCCCGTCCAGGTACCACTGGTAATGATAGGTCAGGGTCCGACTCTCGATATCGGTGGAGGAGGTGATGGGGGTCACCTCCAGCTCGGAGGTGGTCATCGCCGTGGCCGGGTCGATGTGGACCACCGGGGCGGTCGGAAGGTTGTTGCGCACCTCGAAGGCCTCGGTGTACACCTTCCAGCCAGAGTCCATGGTGTCGCTGTCGGTCACCTTCACCCGCAGGTCGTACAGTCCGACGGGCACGTCCGCCCGGGGGGAGAGGGTCGCCCTCCAGGACCCCGCCCGGAAGGACAGGTCCGAGACCATGTAGGAGGCCCACATGTCGGAGGTCCCGCTCTTGCGGTGCTCCAGCACGACCGTGAGCTCGTCCAGGAAGTCGTACTCGTCGGTGACGTTGATCAGCGCGTCGATGGGCCGGGTCCTCAGGACCTCGGTCTCGAGCAGCTCCAGGCCCAGCACCTCCGGGGGTGTACGGTTCCGGTCGGTCCAGTTGAGCCAGAGGTCGTCGATGGCGAAGCCGGCGCCCGGGTCGAGTCCCTGCACCACGATCTTGATCTGGACGGCGTGGTGCTCCCGGATGCGGAACTCACCCGAGATGTCCCACTCGTTGACCCCGGCAAGCAGCGTGGTCCCGGCGAGCAGCTCGCCCGTGTCCGCGTCCAGTACCTGGATGGTGCCGGTGTGTCCGGCGGGCAGGTTGACCGCGTTGTACCTGAAGGTGTGGAAGACGCCCGCCTCGTTCCAGTCCTGGGGAGATATCACCTGGGAGAAGTACCCGCCGGCGTCCTTCGCGATGAGGTGGGCCACGGCGACGCCGGACGCGCCCATGGTGGGCAGCTCTATGTCGGGGGAGCTGCCGTAACCAGCGAGCCCTCCCAGGTAGACCCTGGAGTTGACCTCCCAGGTGGCCCCGTCGTTCTCGCAGGAGAAGACCAGGTCCTTCCAGCCGGTGCCGTCCAGGTCCGCCACGGCGATGCCGGTGGCGCCCAGGGTGGGAAGGGAGATGTCGGGGGTGGGACCCAGGGACTGGGTGCCGTCGCCCATGTAGATGAAGGAGTCCACGATCCTGCTGGGGGAGTTGTTCATGCTGCAGGCGAACACCACGTCCAGATTGCTGTCGCCGTTCACGTCCGTTACCAGGACGCCCTCGGCGCCATGGGTGGGAAGGTTCGTGGGGGAGGTGCCATATCCCGTGCTGCTCCCCCAGTACACGTAGCTGAAGATGTCGACGAAACCGCCGGAGAGGCTGTTGGCGAACACCAGGTCCGCGTACCCGTTGCCGTCGATGTCCCCGGCGGCCACGGCGCGGGCGCCCCTGGTCGCCAGGAGCACGTCGGGGCTGCTGCCGTCGTATCCCGAGGCCGACCCGTGGAACACCAGGCTGTCCATCGCGGTCGTGCTGCCGTCGAAGTAGCAGGCGAACACCAGGTCGTCCCACCCGTCCTTGTTGACGTCCACGGCCACCACGCCCGAGGCGCCCGTGGTCTCGAACTCCACGTCGGGTGTGCTCTTCCAGCCGCTGGCTGTACCCAGGAACAGGGTGCTGTTGACGATGTAGTCGTCCTCCATCTCGCGCTCCTGGGCGAAGACCACGTCCATGTGGCCGTCCTTGTTCAGGTCGGCGACGAGCACGTCCCGGGCCCCCCTCGTCGGGAACTTGAGCCCGGGGACCGTATCGTAGCCCACGGAGGACCCGAAGAACACGGGGCTGTCGGCTATGAAGTTCTGCTCCGAGGTCTGGGTCACGGCGAAGAGCACGTCGAGGAAGCCGTCCCCGTCCAGGTCTGCGACCTCCACGTCGCCGGCCCCCGAGGGGACCCTGAACCTGAGGGGGTCGAGGGAGAGGTAGTCCAGCCCGCCGGCGTCGCGGTAGGCCAGGCTGGGAACGTTGTACGCCCCGTCGTTGCGCAGGTTGGAGAACACTATCTCCTCGGCTCCCGACAGGCCGACGTCGGCGACCATCTGGCCGCCCACCACGTCGAAGCCCTGGATCTGCGAGACCTTGGCCATGCCGTAGAACTCGTCCCGCCACTCGTTCTTGTCCATCCACTTGACGAACATCGACTTGAGGCTGGGGGTCGTGACCATGTCCATGCTCTTGAGGGTCACTTGGATGTGGATGGTGCGTATGAGTATGTCCACCCCACCAAGGTCAACGTCAGGGCCGGTGAGGCCTTGGTATCCCCGGATGGGCTGTTTACCGTTGTCGAGGATGGTGACCTCCATGGAGGTCTCGGGGGGGATATCGGCATCCACCACCAATATGTCCCACTTGTCCTCCACGGGCCTGGTGATGGGCTTGGAGACGAGGGTCCCCATGATGTAGTCGATCTTCTTCTTGCCCGCGACCACGCCCACGTACCTGGGGGCGTCCGGGGTAAAAGTGTAGTCGCTGTTCCCGTCGAAGGCGCCAGCGCCGCCCAGGTAGACGTTCACACGATCGTTGTACGAGGACCCGGCGATGACGTCGTCGTACCCGTCCTTGTTGACGTCGATGACTATGATGTCGTAGATGCTCCTGTCGACACCCACCTCGGTGGGCGTGTTACTGAAACCGGTGGCGCTTCCCATAAGGAGGTAGATGTCATAAGGGCTCTGCTCGACCCTTCCGAAGGCGATGTCGGGCCAACCATCGCCGTTGAGGTCCCCGGTGGCGACGCTGAGGCCCCAGTTGGAATCGGCCAATACAACCTTGAAGGGGGTTTGGGAATCGTCGGGACCGGTCTGGCTGCCGTAGTAGATGAAGGCCTTCTCGCCATCGTCGTCCACGGTGTTGGCGAAGACCACGTCCACGTTCCCATCCTTGTCGAAGTCGTCCAGGGCCACCTCCTCGCACGAGCCGGTGAGGAACGTTCTATCGGCGGTGGTGTCGGGCCCGCTGGGTCCGCCCCAGTAGGCCCGGCTGTGATCGCTGCCGCCGGAATCGTATTGCTCCGCCAGGACCACGTCGTCGTACCCGTCGCTGTTGAGGTCGAGGGAGGCCAGACCGGTGAGGTCGGAGCCGGGGAGGGATATGTCGTGGGCGTTCGGGAAGGCACGGGTCTTGGGGTTGAGCCAGACGCGCACCTCGCCTGAGCCACCGCCGTTGCATATCATGACGTCCATGAAACCATCGCCATTGACGTCGCCCAGGGCTGGGTCCCGTGCGCTGTTGGTGGCCAGGTTCGCCCTCCTGGCGACATCGAAGGTGCCCGACGAGTCGCCCCAGAGGATGTAGGAGTTCACGGTGTAGTCGCCAGAGTTCCTTTGGTTGGCCACCACCATGTCCACGTAGCCATCCTGGTCTATGTCACCCGCGAAGAAGCCCCGCACGTTCTCAGCGTACAGCTGGTTGCGTGACGTATCGTATCCGTTGCCCGCCGTGTTGGCATAGTACACTCCCATCTCGAGGCGATTCCGGTTGCTGCTGTCCCGACTGGCGAAGATGGCAGGGAACTTGTCGTAGTTGCCATAGCCTGGCGCGTACGTGTTCTGCTTGGACAGGTCGACCTCCACGGTGTCGCCGGTGAAGTTCAAACTCTGGTAGTCATCGACCTTCCCGTCGCCAATGAAGTCGTCGCGCCATATGCCCTCTTGGATGAAGTGCACCGTCCACTTGAGAAGCGTGGGGCGGTCGGTGCCAGCGGCCTCCAGGTCGGCCTGGAGGCGGATCTCGGGGAAGGCCTTCCTATCGATACCGGTGATGGGTACCTGGGTCTTGGCGACCTTGAGATAGCCAGGGATGGGCTCGTTCACGTAGCCGACCGTGGCGGAGTCCTCGGTGGCGTTGAGCACCGAGAGCTTGACGGTGCTGGCGCCCGGGGTGTTGACCTCCAGGACCACGATGTCGTACCGGTAGCCCACGGGCGCCGAGATGCTCACGGAGGCCACGAGGCCGCTGGCCTGACCAGGTGACAGCTCCACGTGACCGCCGGTCACTACGGTCTTCTGGGTGATGTTGACCTTCGACGAGTCGTCGAAGTCGTCGGTCCAGGGGCCGGCGTCGAAGGGGCCGAAGCCCCCGCCCACCAGGCCGCCATCCTCGACGGGGCTCCCCAGGATGGCCGGCAGGCTGGACGTCGCCATAAGGACGACTGTGGTTATCGCTATAAAGGTCTTGAACGAGGCGCTTCTCATGACATACCCTCCGGTGGTCCGGACCGTTCCCTTTCGGCCCGTGGAACGAGGGTTGATAGGGATTGATGTCCCAGACTACTCCACGTCCTAGGGGTCACCACGTGTCCACTGTTCATAAGGTTGTTGATATGGTTTGCTACTATCGCCCCGTCCGACAGCGGCCTGGTCAGGTCTGTTCGACGGTGTGTATCCGGCCCTGCCAAGGACGCATCGGCCATCTCAGTCCGAGTACTTCTCCTTGAGCTCCCGATAGGCCTCCTCGGAGATCTCGCCGAGGATGAAACGCTCCTCCAGCTTAGCGAGCAGAAGTTCCTTGTCCGTTATGGGGACCGCAGCCTTCTTCGGCTCGGCCTTGGGCTTGGCCCCGTGCTCCTTGAGGAAGGTGCCGGTGTCCTTGGCGTCGGA
>CBDUQW010000036.1:0-33832 GCA_965369625.1 uncultured Thermoplasmata archaeon
AAGGTAGCCAGATGGTCAACTGGAGAGGGGACGAACCTCTTTCGGAGATACTGGCCAAAACATCAGGTTTATATCGTATGAGCAACCATTGACGCATCGCCCTTGCGGGTTTGTGGAGGCAGTGGATGCTGGAGGACGAAGCATACGAGTGCCCAGAATGTGGAGTATCGATCACCAGTGATATGAGCAGCTGTCCCGGCTGCGGCATCGAGCTCGAGTGGGACGGGGAGGAAGAGGCCCTCGACGAGGTCATCGAGGCCGCCGAGCAGCATCAGGAGGAGGAGACCGCTCCTGAGCCCGAGGAGGAGGGGCTCCCCGATATCGTGGAGGAACCCCCCGAGGCTGTGGAGGCGCCCGAACCGGACCCCGTCCCCTACGAGGAACCTCCACGGGCTCCCAGTCCCGACGAGGCGCCCCCCTTCGAGGCACCCCCCGTCGTGGGTCCCAAGCTCTACGGAAGGCTCTCCATCATCGGAATCGTCTTCTCCATCCTCGCCGTTGTGGCGGTCATCCTCACCCTCGTGGCCGCCAACTACGATGTGTGGGTCCAGGGAGCCGAGGAGGAGAACATCGGGCCAACCCAGCAGAACGCCATCTACCTGGGCGTCGCCGGCATAGTGGTGTGTCTGATGGTGGTCGTCCTCGACTGGTGGCGGAACAGGTCCTGAGCATGTCCTCGATGTTCGAGGGGGATGGGAACGGATGGCAGACGATGAGTGGGAGTCCCTGACCAACGGCAGGCAGGTCCCCAACGGGACGGGCCTGACCAGCGGACCGGGCCTGGTCAACGGGCTCGGCTACACCAGCGAGAGCGGGAGGTACGAGGACAGGGGGGCGCCGCAGGGCCTCCACCTGTTCTCGGCGATATCCTCACAGGTGGATGGCCAAGAGCTGTCACGCGGACTGGGGGTCAGGCGTGACCTGATCAACGGCCTGTCGATGCGGCAGACGGCGGGACCGAGGGACCTCCCCCAGGGCTTCGGACCGCTGGCGAGGAGAAGGTGGGCCAGACGGCAACGGCTGGAGGAGCTGGCCGAGGGACCCATGCCGGGAGAGGACCGGTGATACTGGGTACACGGCCCGGACCGGGCCGAGTGGTAGGGCGAGGTCGGCCTCCCGGTGCGGAAGGTCCGGCGGGGGCCTAGAAATGGTGATTCCCCGGGAACTCTTCCAATCTTGTTCGATAAGCATTAAATATATTCGGAGGGCACCAGGTCCCATCGTGAGAGCGACAAGAAGGGGTTGAGATGTCGCGAATGACCAGAGCGAGCGGGTACCGACGTGCATCAGTCACCATCCTGGTCGCGGTCCTACTTCTGATGACCCAGCTGTCGGTGGTGGTGGCCGGGGGGCAGGCGGACACCGACGGTGACGGATGGCCCAACGTGATCGAGCTGATGGTGGGCACCGACCCCGACAACCCCGACACCGACGGCGACGGCATCATCGACAGCATCGACCCCACCCCCCTGGGTCAGCTGATCGACGTGGAATCCCAGCTGCCCCTGTACGACATCGACCTGGTGGCGTCACCCCCAGTGCTCACCGTGGGCCAGGGTGCCCGCCTGACGATGACCGTGGTGGAGGTGGGCGAGGGAGAGGTGGACAAGAAGGACGCCTTCCTGCTGGTCTACTTCAGGTCCGACTGGTCGGAGATGGAACGGGTCGATATCATCCACGCCACCATCAAGGAAGGGAAGGCGTCCTTCACCTTCCAGGGCGTGGACGGTCCCGGCCTGCTCGCCTTCGTGGGCGTCATGAACCTCTCCCGCAGCCGCCTGGGCGTGAGGGCCTCAGTCGGCGAGATGCGCCAGGCCGTCAGCTCCGGCATCGCGGGCCAGGTGGACGTGTCCGTCTTCCCCGACCACCTGGCCGGGGTGAAACCCGCGCACGACGTGCTCATCCCCGGCATGACCCAGACCCTCAGCGTCCACCGGTACGCCTACTCGCCCAGGGAGACCACCGACGGGTACCTGTCCCAGTTCGTCGGACGCGCACCCGGCATAGCCCTGGTAGGGGGCCTCTACAAGCCCGTGGAGGGGAGGGTCCACGTGACCACCTCCCACGAGGGCGGTTCCGAGGTCCGGTCCCTGGACGTGGGGGCCTCGGGAGGCACGATGGAGGTGACCCTGGACCACGTGGGCACCTACGCCTTCACTGCATCCCCCTTCGCCGAGGACCACCCCTGGCACTTCACGCGTCCCATCGCGTACCCCGCCGAGAACAGCTACTCCTACGTCGTCCACCCCGAGGTGATATGGCTCGAGTGCCCTAACAACGTACACCTCTACGACACCGTGGACGTGGCCTACAACAGGTACACCGTCATGTCCACGCTGGACCCCGCCCGCTTCGGGGAGCTCTTCGCCCAAGGGGGCCTCCAGGCGGTGGTCGCCGCCGAACCTGGCTACGCGAGGGCCTACCAGGGCCCCGTCCGGATGTCGGCCAGCTACACCCGGGGCAACATCGGCTACCTCCTGGACAGCCAGGAGGCGCAGATGGAGGGCCGGGCCGAGTTCACCTTCGAGGGGAGGGTCCCGGGCCTCAACCTGCTCACCCTCGACCACAACGCCGAGGGCCTTCCGAAGGACACGGTCTTCGACGTCCAGGGCGCTATCCAGAGGAGCGCCGCATCCAACCCCTTCCATGTCCGGTCGGACCTGGCCATCCGGGTCCTCTCCAACAAGGACTTCTACTTCTCCGGCGACCGCACCGAGGTGGTCCTCCTGGCCCTCTCCAACGGCACCTCGGGCACCGACGTGCCCATACAGATGTACCTCAAGAACACCCCCGTGGGCGACCCGGTGACACCGGAACGCGGGTCGGCCTCGTACGACCTGGGGGCCCTCGAGGCCGGCGAGCACGAGCTGGTCGCCGTCACCCTCACCGACCCGGTGATCACCCGGCTCATCCAGGTGTACGGCCTGGCCTTCCTGGGCCCCGACCTCACCGCCCGCAGGACCGTCACCGTCCGTGACCTGGCCATGTGGGTCACCGTGCCCCGGGAGGTCGTATTGGGCGAGACTGTGACCCTCACCGCCACCGTGCTGGAGGGCGAGCAGACCCCCCTGGTGGGCGGGTACGTGGTGGTGGAGATGGGGCGGTCCGACAGGGGCTTCTCCGGGGCCTGGAGGACCGTCTGGTCCGGCCTGACCGACGACCAGGGCCTGTGCGTTCCCACCTTCGAGATGCCCGACGTCTACCTCGACCTGGTCCGGGTCACCGTCAGGGACGGGACGGGCAAGGTCTCCGAGTACACGGGCGGGCTGCAGCCCCGTGCCCACGACGTCCGCGCCCTCCTGTGGACCGACAAACCCATCTACCGGGGCGACGACACCATACACGCCCGGCTGATGGCGTGGGACGCTGACGTCCTGGAACCTCTGGCGGGCGACGTCCGCTTCACCCTCACCGACCCCCTGGACAGGGACCTGGCCGACATGGTCGTCACCCTGGACGCCTTCGGCCTCGCCGAGGCGGATCTGTCCCTGGTGGGTGTGACCAGCTGGGGCGACTACGTCATCCGGGTCCGGCCCGCCCTCGGGGGTCCCGACCTGGTCACCAAGGCCATCCCGGTCCGGGACCACAAGACGCCCAAGACCTACATCAGCTTCCGAGACCCCCCCGCCATGGTGTACCCCGGTGACCCGGTCCACCTGGAGGTGGGGGTGGAGTACACCTACGGGCCCGCCATGGAGGGCGGCACCATCGACCTCCGGTGGGAGGCCTACGGTCTGGGCGAGGACCCCCTCAGGACGGGGGGCCACCAGTCCCAGCTCCGCAACGGCAAGGCAACGCTGGACCTGGTGGCGGGGGACTGGACCCGCATCGAGGTGGAGACAACCTTCTCCGACCGGACGGGGAAGACCCTCCACACCACCCTGGTCGTCCCCGTGGGCAAGAGGGTGACCTACGAGAAGGTCACGCTGTCCGTCGGCCCCGACGGGACCACCTTCGACCCCCACGACGACATCGTGGTCTGGGTGGAGGCAGGTCTGGAAGTGGGCACCCCCGACGGGGTGGAGACGGGCCCCCTGACGGGAGTGCCATTCATCTTCCAGGTGGACGCCATCCAGGGCTACAATACCGTGCAATCCTTCGAGACGTCCATGGCCACCGATGGCCAGGGACGTGCCTCGACAGACCTGGCCACCATGGGGTTGGACGTCCCCGACCTGGTGAGGCAGGGCGTGGACGGCTTCCGGGCCAGCGCCACCATGACCCACCCCAAGAGCCTTTCGAAGGTGACCGCCATGTGCACCCTCTCGGTGCCCAGGTACGAGTACAGCGTCGTCGCCGCCGACCCCGTCCTGGGGCAGGAGGAGACCGCCTGGGTCACCGTCCGGGCGTGGGACCTGCTGGAGGACGAACCCCTCTCCCACACCTACCTCCTGGACGTGTCCGAGGGCGACAACGACCCCGCGGGAGGCTTCGTCCACAGGGCCACGGGACGGCTGGACGGCCAGGCACTCATGGGGTGGACCGTGCCCAGGGGCCTGCCGGCGGGCCTGTACACCCTCTCCGTCCACATGCCCGACGCCCACGTCGCCCCCAGCGTGGTCCTGGAGGTGACCGACGATTCCCTGGACCTGGTGGACGTGATCGTCGATCAGGCCCACTTCTCTCCCGGCGACGTGCTCCTCGTGTCCATGGACCTGGGGAGGGCCTTCGCTGGCACCGTCTACGTCCAGACCATCGGCGGTGGCAACGTGAACACCGTGACCTTCAGGGGGTCGGGGGGCAGCTCCCTCGCGACGACCTACCGGACCCAGGACGTCCGGACGGACCTCCAGGTGACCGCCTACGTGTTCAACGAGCGGAACCAGCGGGTGACCTCCACCGTCATCGTGGACTACTTGCCCCCGCCCCTCACCGTGGACCTGGCATCCCTGGAGAAGGAGTACAGGCCCGGGGACACGGCCACCGTGCGGGCCGTGGTGGAGGCCGCCCGGGGCGCCGCTGTGCCCCCCATGGCCCTGGCCCTTGCCGTGGTGGATGCCGCCCTGGTGCAGAGGTACGGCGAGGACGACCTGGCATCGTGGGTCGACATCTTCACCGAATCCCCATCCCTGGACCGGCGCTACGGCACGTACGCCGCCCACGACCCATACCCCTCCAACCTCATGGGTGGCCTGGGGACCGACACCGACCGGGACGGCATGCCTGACAGGGTGGAGGCGTTCTACCGCCTGGACCTCGATGACGCCCGGACCCTGGCAGCCGACGCCGACGGCGACGGCCTGGACCTCATGGACGAGTACCGGCACCTGACCTCTCCCTCGGACCCGGACACCGATGGCGACGGAGTGGTCGACGGCCTGGAGGTGAAGCTGGGCCGCGACCCCCTGGACCCCGTGGCCCAGGAGACCGACTTCGACCACGACGGCCTGGACGACCAATGGGAGATCGCCAACGGCTTCGACCCCCTGGACGGCGACGACGCCGGCGAGGACGTGGACGGTGACGGCCTCAACACCCTGCACGAGTACCTGGTGGGCACCGACCCCCGGCGCAGGGACACGGACATGGACGGCCTCAACGACCGCGAGGAGGTCATGGCGGGCCTGGACCCCCGGGACCCCGAGGACGCATGGACCCGTGACCCGGACCTCCAGCTCCGGGTCCTGGACGAGTACCGGTCCTGGCTGGACGGGATGGACATCGACAACGACGGGTGGTCCAACTACCGGGAGCTCCTGGAGGGGACCGACCCCCTCGACCCCAACACCGACGGCGACAACTACCCGCTGGACTCCACCGACCCCCACCCGCTTACCCCCGACCTGAAGGGCGAGACCGGTCCCGGCGGCATCGGCTCCGGCGGGGGCTCCGACACCAACGGTGATGGTCAGGGCCAGGGCCCGGGCGGGGGTGGCGGCGGCATACCCGACGAGGACGAGGGCGAGGCCGACCCGCAGTACCCGCCCTACAACAGGCCCCCCGGCACCTCCACCTACACCTACTCCAAGGACGACGGCGGCTACGACGAGGCGCAGGACACCGACGGGGACGGGCTGACCAACGCCGAGGAGCTGGGCATCGGGACGGACCCCATCGACCCCGATACCGACAGGGACGGGCTCCTGGACGGCGAGGACCCGGACCCCATGTTCAACCCCTTCACCCAGGGATCGCACGGCGGCTACGGCGCGGACCCCCAGGACATGGACGGTGACGGTCCGACCGACGAGGCGCTCCCGCCGGTCCTCATCCCCACCGAGCTGGGCACGTCGCCGGCCGTTGCGGCCATGGAGGTGCGCAAGCTCCTGGTCGAGACCGCACTCTGGGCCCTGCCCAGGGTGCTGGAGGCGGACGGGGACGCCGCCAGCGGCCTCCGCTGGACGGTGGAGTGGGAGTTCACCCTCCCAGAATCAGTGACCGCGTGGAAGGCCACTGCCCTCCTGGCGTCCACCAACGCCCGGGGTGTCGTCGCCTCCACCGAGTTCATCGCCTCCAAGGACGTTGTGGTCCACGTCGACTCCCCGGACAGGGTGACCCAGGACGACCGGCTCACCTTCGAGCCCCAGGCCTTCAACCGCATGGCCGGGCCGCTGGAGATGGAGCTGGGCGTGGCCGCGCCCCCCGACGCGGGCGTGGAGGTCTTCGGCGCGGCCTCGGTCACGAGCACCGTCGAGCCAGCCACCAGCCTGTCGGCCAGCTTCGACCTCCGGTTCACCCGTCACGGCCAGGTGGAGCTGACCTTCTACGCCACCGACGGCCAGGGCCACGAGGACGCCATCGTCCACGTGGTCGAGGTCTCCCCCAACGGCGCGCTGCTGGTACAGCACGACGCCGGCTACGCCGACACCGCCCAGGGAGGCGGTGTTGCCCGCGCCGTCATCCACGAGGACGCCATGGAGGGCACCCGCCAGGTGGTGCTCCGTCTGGCCATGGGCTACGGCGACCTCTCGGCCAGCGCGGCCCTGCCGATCCTCACCGAGCCCGGCATCAGCACCGACCAGGTCGCCTCTCGCCTCATCACCGCCGCCCTGGTGCTGGACGGCGCCGGCCTCTGGGATACCCAGAGGGCCAGCAAGGCGGCCACCGAGGCCCTGCAGAGGCTCTACTCCTTCCAGAACACCGACGGCGGCTTCGCCTGGTGGGACGGAGGCACGTCCCAGACCTGGATGACCGCATACGTCATCCTTGCCATGACCGTGGCCCAGGAGGAGGGGCTGCACGTGGACGCCAACTCCATGGCCCTCGCCCGCAAGTTCCTCCGGTCCGTCACATCCTTCTACCCCACCTCGTGGATGGAGGACGGGACCTCCCAGAAGGCCCTCGTGGCCATGGTGATGGCCCGTGCCGGCGACGAGGACCGGGCAAAGGTGCTGGCAGGCCAGGTCAGGACCCGGGTCGAGGAGGCGGGTGCCTCCGTGGACCCGTACACCCTGTCCTTCTACATCCTGGCCCGCATCTCCCTCTCGGGCCCCACCGAGGAGGTGGAGACCCTGGCCCGGACCCTGGCCTCCCTCAGGCCAGAGGGCCATAGCCACTGGGAGGGCGCCTCCCTGGGAGGCCACGACGAGACCACCGCATGGGTGATCAACGCCCTCTCCGCCGCAGGAGGCCACGAGGCCTCCGTCCGCTGCGGCCTCGAATGGCTGGGCCGGCACCGGCTGCCCGGCGGCGGCTGGGGCACGGCCCTGGACACCGCCGCGACCCTGATGGCCCTCCAGCAGGTAGCCGCGGCCCAGCACCCCGTGGACATGGACGTCTCGGTAGTGATCGACGGGAACGTCATCGGCGAGGCCCACGTGGACGCGGGAAGCCTCCGTGAGTTCCGCAACGGGTTCGACGCCATCGACATCACCGACCTGGTCCAGCCGGGCGACCTAGAGGTGCACGTGAACGCCGAGGGCACCGGCGACCTCTTCTACGAGCTGACCGTGGTGGAGTACCTTCACCCAGCCATCACCTTCACCACCCCCGACACGGTCATCATCCCCGCGCTGGGGCGCGCCACCTGGACGGTGACCGCCTCGGTACCCAGTGGCTCCGCGGCCACGCTGGGCCGCTTCGAGCTGTCGTCGCCCATGCCCGATGGCCTCCACGTGATGGACCGCCAGCTGGTGCGCGAGGACACCCCCTCGGGCGACCAGGAGGTCCGTGTCGAGACCACCCTCACCTCCACCCGGGTGGGCGCCTACAGGATGCAGCCCCTGGTGCTCAGCTACACCATCGTGCCCGCGGCCGGCCACCCGGGCGTGATCAAGCGCCCCTCGGCGGTCATCGAGGCCTACCTGGACGGCGTGGTCTTCCTGGTGACGGAACCTCCCACCATCCCCTCGGGCCTGGGGGGCATCGCGGCCCTGGATACGCTGCCCCTGGTCATCGACAAGGACGTGGACACCGTGGTGGGCACCGACTACGTCATCCACATCGTGGTCCTCACCGTGGCCGCCGTGCCCGGCATCCAGCTGGAGGGCGACATGGCGGTCCGGATAAGCGACGACCTGCCAGCGGGCTTCCGCACCCTGGCCTACGATGACAGGGCCTTCACCACGGAGGAGGGCAGGGTCGTCTGGGAGCTCACCGCCGACCAGCTGCCCGCCGTCCTGGTCCACACCATGGAGGAGACGGAGCCATCCGACCGCGCCGCGCTCTTCGACACCCGGCCCGCCTTGGCGGAGACCGCCTCGGGCCACGTGCTGGGCATATCCAACGCGCCCACCTTCGGCAGCGAGGGCCTGGTGTACAAGGTGCAGAAGCGCTACTCCCGCGTGGACGTCAAGGCCTTCGAGCCCGTGGACGTCCACCTCAAGGTCACCACCACCCTGGGCGGCATCCCCTTCGCCGCCGTGGTGGACCAGGTCCCGCCCGGGTTCATTCTGGACGAGTCCTCTCTGAGAGGAGCGGGACCGGACGTTGTGGCCACCATAGTCTCTGGCAGCACCGTCACCTTCTTCATCCCCCACCTCAGGTGCACGGAGATCACGTACACCATCGTGCCCGTGCTCCAGGGCAGGGTCGTGGCACCCCGGGCCAGGGTGTACCCCATGTTCACTCCCGAGAACGACGTCCTCTCGAACTCCGACATGCTGGTGGTCAGGGCCGCGGACCGGGCCGACGACTCGCCGCCCACCGCACCCGTCGTCGAGGTCCAGCAGGGACAGGGGCCGCCCGAGGCACCGCTGCCCCCGGTACTGCTCCTGGTCCCCGACCAGGGCCTCGACGAGAGGCGCCACCAGGCCGGGAGGACCGAGACGGTCCACGTGACGCTCCACAACCCGGCCACCTCGTCCCGGGTGGTGGACCTGATCCTCAGGGACACCCTCATCGGCGCGGTGTGGCGGGGCAACGTGACCCTCGGGCCCGGCGAGACCCGGCAGGTCCAGATCCCCTGGACCCCCGTTGACGGGGGCCGGGTCCTCTCGGTCATGGCCGACGGCCAGACGGTGAACCTGCCCTTCGTCCACGTGGAAGGGGGCGCGGGGACGGACACATCCCAGCGATCCCGCCTATGGGCCGGCATCCAAGGTGAGGTCCTCTCCGCGTTGATGGGCATGGTCGTGAGCCTGGTCATCACGGTGCTCGCCTCCCTGCTCTTCCTACGGCACCGTCGGAACGTGGCCAGGGACCGTAGGATGTTCGAGGTGAGATGAGGTCCGGGGGCGTTCGTCGGCCGGAGGGGTGTATGATGGGACATATCGACCGGCGCTCACGTTGGCAGGCCATGCTGGCCGTCATCATGCTCCTGGTGACCCTCCTCCCCTCCTCGACGCTCGCGGACCCTTGGGATGATGCGCAGTTCCCTCGAACGGTCGACGGAGGGGAGTCGCGTTCCTCCGTGTCCGCCCACCGTTCCGAATCCTCGCTGCGCTCGGGCCCTCCGTGGCCGGCGCCTGGGGTGGGCCTCCCTGCCCACTATGCCGACTGGACCCTCATCAGCTCCCCCCTGGGGTACTCAGCCAGGGGATGGTACATGTTCCCCCTGACGACGGGGAACGGGAGCCTGGAGGTCCTGGCGGTGGAGGACAGCAGCCGCGCCTACAGGTACGTCCAGGAGGGCCAGCTCCTTCGCCAGACCCGGTACTCCCCCCTGGACGTGTCGGCCTGGACCTGGAACGCCATGGTGGCGACGGAGGGCGGCGGCAGGGACGTGCTCCTGGTCCAGTACCTCGGGGACCAGGTCCACTCGTACTGGGCCGACGACCTCTCTCACAGGTCCACCCTGCACAGGTCCTCCCGCATCCTGGGCACCGGGGACTGGGACGGGGACGGGTACGAGGACGTTTGGTTGCGGACGACCACGGGGCTGCTCATGGTCCTCAACCTGACGTCGGGCCACCTGGCCACCTCGTCCAAGGCCCTGCAGACCCACTACTACCCCGCCTCCGCCGTCGCCGACATGGACGGGGACGGCCGCGACGAGCTGGTGTCGCTGGAGTCCGGCGAGCTGGTGGTCTACAATGGGACCGGGATGGAACGCGGAACCCCGCCCTCGTTCCCGTCCGATTACCAGGTGGGCCGCTTCAAGGTGGTCCCCAGAGAGGGGCAGCTCCCCCTCATCGTGGGGTTCACCTACTGGGACGAGGGGGTAGCCTGGCTAGACCTGGAGACGGGTGCACATTTCATGATAGACACCGACATCTCGGGCATCCTCGATGTGGTCTACCTGGAGGAGCCCGACACCTTCGGCACTCCCAGGATCTACCTGACGAAGGACAGCAGAGTGATCCGGCGGGAGTCCCTCCTCACCAACAACACGACCACCGTCGACCTGGGCAGCAGCGACTACCTGGGCCAGCTGGCCCTGGTGGGCGAGCCCGGGAACGCCAGCTCGGTCCTGGTCCTCAACCGGAACACCGACCTGACCCTGCTGGCCACCGACGACCTGCGCACGCTGGCCTCCACCGCCCCGGGCCCCTATCGGGGCCACCTGCTGGCCCAGGGTGACGACCTGAGGGCCAAGGGCCTGGACGGGGACGCCCTCGTCCTCTACGCGGGTATCCACCTGCTGGACATGGAGAATGGGACGGTGGAGACCCTGGTGGAGCGGGTCTACAATGCACTGTCCGCCCTCTGGTCCACGGGACCAGGCGGCAGGGACAGCCTGTTCGTCATGACCGAGGACTCGAGCTATGTGAACATCGACAGGTACCACGTGGAGAATGGGACCCTGGTCCTCGACACCACCAGGTCTTTCTCCAGGAGTGTCAGTTGGATGGGCATCTTCAGCCCGCCCGGCGGGAACGACACGCTGCTACTGGTGAGTGGCAACGGCCTCTATACGATGGACCCCGACGTGATGATCCCCACCCTGAAGTGGGCCGGCACGGTGGAGGTCCCCACCCTGGGGGACGTGGACGGTGACGGCGTGCCCGAGCTTCTGCACGTGGACCGCTACGGCAACCTCCTGTGCGTCAACGTGACGTCCTGGTCACAGGAGTGGCTGTTGAACCTGACGGCCCCCGTCGAGACCCTCCTCGTCGGCGAGGTGGACGGCGATCCCGACCCGGAAGTGGTCATCAGCTACACCGGGGGGCACCTAGAGGTCCTTGACGGCCCCACCCGCCGGGTGGAGGTGGACACCAATGGCACCCTGGACAACGTGACGTCCATGACGGTGGGCGACGTGGATTCGGACGGGGTGCCCGAGCTGGTGCTGGCCCGGGTCCCGCTCAGGGACCTCCTGGTGGTGGAGGTCCGGGACGGCCAGCTCATGGAGGAGTGGCACTGGTGGTCCCGCTACGACGACGGGCCCGAAGTGGGCGGTCTGGTCGGGACGGCGGACGGCCCCGTCCTCCCCCTCCTGGGGGTCCATCCCCTGTGCGCCCTCGACTTCACCCGGGGGGACCGGCTTGGCGACATCCATGTGACGAGGGCCAGCGTGGACCTGGACGACCCCACGGAGGGGGACCAGGTCACCCTCTCCGTCGACGTGGACCTGGCCGGCGGCTTCCCCACCGACGTGCTGGTGGAACTGTTCGTGGACCCGGGCGGGAAGGTCGACCCACTACCCCATGCCTCCGCCACGGTCCACCTGGAGCCAGGTGACAAGGTCACCGTCGACCTCCCCTGGACGGCCCGGCTGGGCGACCACTCGCTCCACGCGGTGGCCAACGGGAGGGACCGGCACCTGGTGGCAGAGCCGGACTACGGCAACAACGCGCTGCACGTGAACGTGATGGTCACGCATCCCTACGCCAGCATCGCATGGCAGCTGGGCTGGGGCGAGGCGGCGGGCCTCTTCGGCTGCACCGCCGCGGTGGACATCGACGGCGACGGGACGGACGAGCTGATCATGGTGGACGGCGGGGGGCACCTGGTGGTCCAGGACCTCGTCGACTCCCCGCCGGGCTCCGAGGCCGCCACCGGCTTCGTGCGCCCCTCGTGGAGATCGCCCCGCCTTGGGGCGGTGCCCATGTCCATGGACGTGGGCGACCCCGACGGCGACGGTCGTCCCGATGCTGTCGTCACGACCATCGACGGGTGGGTGCACCTGGTGGACCTCGAGGCCCGGGAGGTCACGGCCAGCACCCGCCTGACCACCTACGGGAACTTCGACGTGGCCTTCGTCCGCGACCCCCTGCTCGATGTCACCCGGATAGCGGTGCTGGACACCCTGCCACTGCTCCATATCCTCTCGGCGGAGGACCTCCACCTGGTGGGCAGGACCCCCTCCACCCCTGGCGGCGTCAGGATGGAGGTGGCCGACCTGGACGGCGACACGGTGGAGGACGTGGTGGTGGTGGGCCTGTATCCCAGCATGGCGGTCCACCCCGCGGGGGGGCTGGGGGCCCGGGTGCTCATGGCAACCGACCTCAGGGGAGTGATCGAGACGACCACGGGTGACCTCGACGGCGATGGACGGCCAGAGCTGGTGGCGGTGACGGGAGGCAACGTGAGCGTGGTGGCGATCGGTCACGACGGCAACTGGACCAACCGGGTCCTGTGGACCGACGCGGTCCCCGAGCCCACCTCCGGCGTGGCCGTGGGTGACTGGGACTGGGACGGCAGGCAGGACCTGATCGTCGCCGGGCCCACCCTGCGGGTGTACGAGGGGACAGCATCCCCCGGCGGGGCCGACCTGTCCCTCTCGACCGAGCTCGAGCCTGGTGGGGAGGCCAACGGCCTGGCCCTGGGCCACTTCCCGGACAGACCGGGGCTGAGGGTCGCAGCACCCCTGAGGGACGGCAGGCTCCTCGTCGCCGACGGGCTCCGGAACGAGACAGAGGTCCTCTGGAGCGGCCTGGGCCTCCGGACCCTGGCCCTGGCCGTGGGCGACCCGGACGCCGATGGCATCCCCCAGGTGATGGCAGGCACCGCCACGGGCGGCGTGCTGGTGGTGGACGGCATCTCGGTGGAACGCGACCCCTACGCCATCGAGGGGACGCCCTGGGCCATGGCGGTCGTGGACTGGGACGGCGACGGCGAGGACGAGGTGGCGACCCAGACGCTGGGAGGTGCCCTGGTCCTCCTGGGCCGGGACGGCCTGGTGGAGCACACCGTGGCCACGGGGGTGGCGGGCAGGGTGGAGGCCATGGCGGTCCTTCCCGCCGACGGCGGGGGCGGCCCATACCTGGCCTGGGCCGAGGACGACTGGACGGTCCACGTCACGGACCTGGCCTCGAACGTCACGTGGTCACAGAGGCACCCGGCTCCGGTACCCGTGGGCCTATCGACGGTGACGATGACCAATGGGACCCGGCTGCTGCTCATGCCCCGGACGGGGGGCTTCTCCACGCTGGACCCGGCCGACCTGGGCCCGACGGTCTACTTCCCTGTCCACGCCGAGACGACGGCGGTGGCGGGGTACCCTGATTTCCCCATGGTGGTGGTGGCTGATGGGACCGGGAGAGTGCAACTCATCAACATCGAAACCGGGGACCCGGGATCGAAGACCACCCTGAAGGAGGCGGCCACCCTCCTGCTGGCCCGCGACCTGGACGGGGACGGTAGGACGGATGTGGTGGCCGTCACCGACGGAGGTGCCGTCCACATCCTCCGGGGCGACACGCTGATGGCCCTGATGGCCCCGATGTACCCCATGGGCTCCCCCGTGACGGAGCTGGCGGCGGCCGACCTGGACCTTGACGGGGCCGTCGAGGTGGTGCTGGGCGGCTGGTCCGAGATGGTGGCCATCCGTGTCGGGCAGGGCGAGCCCCTCCCCGACCTGGCCATGACGGTGGAGGGCCTGCTGGAAGGACCCCTGGAGCCTGGTGAGGAGGTGCACCTGATGGTCGAGGTCCGCAACAGGGGCCTGGTGCCCACGGGTCCCTTCGAGACGGTGGTGACGCTGGACGGCCAGGAGGTCCAGGCGGTGGGAACGAGCCTCGAGCCCTTGGGCTGGACGCGGTTGGGGGCCACCGTCACCTTCACCGGCTGGGGCCAGGAATCAACACTGATCGTCCGGGTGGATGCCAACGATACGGTGGTCGAGTTCGACGAGGGCAACAACGTGTTCGAGGCCACGCTACGGACCATCCAGGAGGCGGAGTTCGAACCCGACATGAGGGTGGACGGCCTCGCCGTCACCCCCTCAAGGATACCCCAGGGGACCAACGCCACCCTGGCCGCGACGGTGGCCAACAGGGGCAACGCGTCCTTCTCGGGGGAGGCGGTGGTGTTCGCGGTGGACGCCGGGGGCGGCCGTCGCCAGCTGGGGTCCCACGACCTCCTGGTGCTTCCGGGGCTGTCGGTGGAGGTGGGCCAGACCCTGGAGGGGCTGGAGCCCTCGGACGTGGCCGTGCTCATCGAGGTCCGGGCGGACAACGGGACGGTGATGGCCTCCCTGGAGGTCGAGGTGGAGGTGGTCCCCCGGGCGGACCTGGGCCTGACGGGGTTGGACGTGAACATGACGGCGACGCCCCGGGTATACTCGGGGGAGGAGGTCCACCTGGACGCAACGGTGACGAACACCGGCGGCGCCGACGGACGGGGTCTGCTGGTGCTAGAGGCGGAGGTCAACGGGACCCGGGTGGTGCTGGCGACGGCCAGGCTGGACCTGGCGGCCGGACAGGTGGCGATGGTGCCCCTGGCCTTCGTGCCGACGGAGGCGGGGGGGTTGGTGCTGGAGGCCAGGATCCTCCCCGACGGCGAGGACATCGACGCCGACGACAACGGGCTGACGAGGACGATCATGGTGCTCCCCCACCCCCGGACCTTCGCTTCCCTGGACGAGATGCTGGCGGAGATGACGGGGCGCGGGCTGCACCTGACGGTGGTGATGCAGACCGCCGGCATCCCCGAGGGGGGGGTGCTGGAGGTGCGGGCCTACGCTCTGGACCCGGGATTCGCCATCTCTATTGCCGACGACCCGGTGGCTGGGCTGGAGCCGGGTTCGGCGGACGTCTACAACGCCTCCCAAGAGGGTCTGGAGGCGGACGGCACGGTGCTCTTCGACACCTTCATCTCACCTTTCGAGGTGGGCCCCAACGGCACGGTGGTGCTGGTGATAGCCTACTACCTGGAGGGGGGCGAGAGGGTGGTCGTCGGACACGGGATGGAGTTGCTGGCAGGCACTGATGGAGGGGGCGGGGGTGGAGACGGCGGGGACGATGGGGTCTCGATGACCTTGCTCGTGCTGGCGTGCGCCCTCATCGCCGTTGCCGTGGTGTGGATATTCTACCAGAGGAGAGTGAAGGCTACCGGTCAGGGTTGACGCGGGACGGGACACGTGTCCCGTCCGGGTCGCGCCTGGCGGCGCTCCAGGACAGGGTCGCATCCCCAGCACCTGCCCAGGGGGACGTGACACACGTCCCGTCCCCCGACCCGACACGTTATGACCCCTTCCTCCGGTCCGGGGACATCCAGAACAGAAGGCCCGCGAGGGCCAGGGCGGCGAGGGCGATGACCACGCCCGGGTGGGGGATGGCCCCGTCGTCATCACCATCATCGTCGTCGTCATCGTCCACGACCTGCAGGGTGGAGGTCAGGCCCTCCTCGGCCCCGTGGTCGTCCCGGACGGTGAGGGTGATGTTGTACTCGCCGGGTTCGTCGTACGCGTGGGTCGCCACGGGATCCTGGCTCCACTGCGTGACCTCCCCATCGCCCCAGTCGAAGCGGTACTCCAGGACGTCGCCGTCCGGGTCGGTCGAGAGCGAGGCGTTCGCGGTGACGTCCTTGAAGGGCGCTGCAGGGTCGCCAACGACCTCCAGTCGGGCGACGGGCGGTGCGTTGGGCGCCACCGCCTCCACGTCCACCGACAGGACCGAGTAGGAACCGTCGAACCGGGTGTGGTCGCGGACCCGCAGGATGGCCAGGTAGGTGCCCGCCTCCGCATAGGTGTGGTCGAACGTCGGGTCGTCCCTCCACGACCTCCATGACCCGTCGCCGAAGTCGATGGCGTACCCCATCGGGTCACCGTCGGGGTCCTCGGAGCCGGAGGCGTCGAAGGTCACCGTCAGCGTGTCGGCCGGGTCGAGGGCGGCCGCGGTCAGGTTCGCGACGGGTTGGTGGTTGTCCACGTCGGCCAGCACGGTCACATCGACCCTCCCGACCACGAACCAGTGACCGTCGGTGGCGATGCAGACGGCGGAGCGGTTCCCCGCCCCCCTGTAGATGCTGGTGGCGGTGGTGCCGGTGACATCGATGCTTACGCCGTCGCCGTCGTCCACGTCCCACCAGACGGTCAGCTCATCCTCCTCCTCGTCGTCCACCGTGGCGGTCAGCGTCACCTCCTCGCCCTCCGTCACCTCGGAGGGGAGGGCCGAGAGTTCCAGCGTAGGCGGGGTGCCGTCCCTGGGCGTTGCGTTCATCATGAACGACCCCACGTAGGGCTCCTGGAGCACCGTGCCGTCCCCGGCGATGACCGAGACGAGGACGTCCGCCCGATCGACGACGGGGCTGGTCAGCGTCACCGTCCCCTGGAGGTCCTCGCCGGCGGGGACCGAGATGACCCTCCGGTCCACCAGCCCGTCGATGGTGCCGGCCCGGGAGCCGTTGTGGACGACCAGGTCGAACACGACCGTGACCGGGTTGAGGTTGTTGACGTTGTCCACGTTGAAGGGAAGGTCCACGCCCTCGGCCTGGCCGTCGCCGTCGGTGTCGTTCGCGATGCCCACCACATCCTGGAGCAAGCCGTCGAGGAACCCATGGACCTCGATGGGCCAGAAGGGGGGGTCGTCCCCTTCCTCGTCGGGCAGCCCCAGGAAGAAGGCGTCCAGCAACCGCGTCCAGCCGCTTTCCTCGGGAAGGCCGTTGGCGATGTAGGTGTCCCTCTGGTTCTTGTATACGGCCTTGCAATGCGGGAAGAAGATGCTCGCACCTTGCATGTCCTCCACGGGCAGATGGTAGAAGACCAGGTCCTCGAGGCTGGTGAGCACGTCCTCTGACGCGGAGATCGCGTCCTGGAGCTGGTCCGAGAGCGGGTGGCCGGCCAGGCGGTCCCCGAGGTTCGTGAAGAACTGCCCTGCGTCGATGAGCCATCTCCTGTTCGCGTATGGTCCCTCTATCCTCTGGGTATCCCCGTAGGCGTCCCAGATCAGCCCCTCCACGACGTCCCACTCCCCGATGAGGGCGTCGGCGAGGGTGTCCAGGCTCACGAGTATGGCGTGGGTCTTGGAAAGGTCGGCGGCCGCGAAGGGGAACATCTCGCCCCCCCGTCCCTCCACGTATTCCCAGTACCCGTTGAGGGTCTGCGTGACCACGTGAAGGGGGCTCGGACGGGCATCTGGCCAGTACTCCCCGAGGCCCAGGAGGAACTCCGGCACGATGAAGTCGACGTTGATGGAGGTCTCGCTGGCCGCCATGTAGTTCGCCACGTCCCTGAACTGGTAGAAGACCTCGACGGAGGACATCAGGCACATGTCGAAGACCAGGACATCGAGCTTCCTCCGGTGGGACCTGAACATGTCCAGCGCCTCGGCCAGGTCACTGTTGTCAATGAGCGTATGCGAGGTGTCGTCCCACGACGACCCCACGTACGCCCCGCCGTGGTCCCACATCATCAGGCAGTAGTGGCCCGCGGGAGACCGCTGGGAGCCCCACATCATGAAGTCGTAGACCGTCGATGCTGAACCGGAATCCACCTCGCCGACCACCGAGATGAGCTGGGAGTCCAACTCCTCGTTGACCTCGTGCCTGGTCAGCTCGAACCTCCTCGTGTCCCGCCATTGGACGTACCCGGATTGGCTGGAGACCCTGTCGTACTGGACATAGACGGTGAACTCCCCGTTCTGGGGCGCCCCCGACTCCAACCAGTCCAGGAAGATGTCCGCCCATTCGTTCAGGTCGTTGTCGCCGTTGAGGTGGACGAGGAAGGTCCACTCGTCCGCTAGGCCGGACAGGATGGAGACCTCGAAGGGCTCCGCGAGCTGCTCGTAGACGTGGTGGCCGTTGGTCGACAACACCAGGACGTCGAAGGTGAATCCCGCCACGGCGGCGTCCTCGTCGGCGGTGAAGACGTAGTGCCATCCCGACGACCAGGTGAAGGGTCCGTCGACGGCCAGGTCCTCGCCCAGCACCCTCCGCTCGAGCTCCTCGCCGAGGGCGTTCATCCAGACGAGGTGCACGTCGAAGGGGGTGATGAACTCCCAGGGCGCGCCCTCCTCGAGCGCGATCGAGACATCGACCTCGAACCTCTCCCCGTCGCAGAGCTGGCCCCCGGTGGCGTCCATCTTGATGCTCGGGGTGAACACCGTGGCGTAGGGCGCTATCTGGATGACCTCCTCGGCCTCCGCCCACTCGAAGCCGTCGGTGACGTTGGCGGTGACGGTGACATCGCCCGCCCAGAGCCCGGGCTCGTCGCCCAAGGCCGTGTACACCACCGAGAGGCGGCCCGAGGCGTCCGTGTTCCCGGTAGCACTCTCGAGCCATCCCTTGGACACCTCCCACGATACGTGGGCGCCCTCCACGGGGTCCCCCGACCGGGTGACGGTGGCCGTCAGGTTGCAGCTGCCCCAGCTGGGGAGGGGCCCGCAGTCCGCCTCGACCGACACCACCAGCGGTGCCAGGTCCTCCAGGATCAGGACGCGGAAGGTGGTGGACGCGGTGCCGAGACTGCTGTGGGTCGCGTTGACCCAGAACGTGACCTCGCCCGTGCCGGAGGGGGGTGTGAAGGTGAACCACGTGCTGCCATCCCCCCCGGTGGCTCCTCCCACCTCGTCCAGCGTACCGGGTCCCACCTTGTCCACGGTCACCGCGGCGCCGGAGACGGGCTCACCGCCGCTGTCCACGTTGACATCGTAGGTCACCGTCTCCCCGCCCGTCTGGAGCTGACTGGGGCCATCGACCCCCACCGTCATCCTGGAGGTCACCCTTATGATGCCCGACGTCTCGAAGTCATTGTCACCCATCGTGGTGGAGGCCGTGATGGTGTCGTCCAGCGTCCCGGAGACCGCCGACGGGGCGAAGTAGGTGAAGGCGACCTGCCCTAGGGCGTTGGTCACCCTGGAATCCTCGTCGAAGGTCCCGTCCGTAGCGTCGATGTATACGGTGAGCAGGTCCACGGGGTTCCCGTCCCCGTCCTTCACGGCGACGATTATGCCGGTGGCGCCACCCTCGGTCAGGTTATTGTCTCCGATGTCCATCTTGATGCGCTTGCCGATGTAGATGCCCGTGGCAAGTGGCGCCATGGCGGAGGCGAGCAGCATCAGGAGGACGATCATCGGAACGATGTTCTTCCGAACTTCAAGCAAATCCAACCCTCCCCTTGTCATGCTATGCCTACTCGCTGGTCGGGAGATAAGTGTTTCGTGCCCCCTCGGGAAGTTCGGCCATACCCATGGGCATCGATGATGGAAGACCATGGGTCGATGGAGGAACCTCTGCACTAGAGCCGTGTTTTAGGAGCCCCTAAATTACTTATAGGTTCCTGAGACCTTAACGATGATGCCCCGGAGGATGTTGACATGCAGGGGAGAGGAGGCGGTGGTGGAGGCCGTGGCCGGGAGGGCGGTTACCGCCTAGGTCCAGGCGGCAGGTGCATATGTCCCAAATGCGGTCACAAGAAGGAGCACCAGGCAGGCGTACCGTGCTACGATGTGAAGTGTCCCGAGTGCGGGACCCCGATGGCCCGGGAGGCCGGGGGGCCCGAGGACCCTCGCACCATGGGATGAGGTGCGTCATCATCGCTCCTGGGCCCCGTCGCGATGCCGGGGACGAGGACGTGGAGGGCTCGCCAGCGCCAGAGGACAGGGAATGACCGGACGGGACGTGCGTTCCCTCCAAGTCGCGCCTGGCGGCGCTCGGGGACAGGGTCGCATCCCCAGCACCTGCCCAATGATGTACTTCGACCTCATCTTCTTACCGATAGCAGCTCTACTGGTGCCGGCCGTCCAGCTGAGGTCCTCTTGAGAGGGCTCGGGATGGGAGCCCGCCGCGGGATGAATGGGGTTCGGAGCCTACTCGACGGGGGCCTCGATCAACCGGTTCATCACGGCGTGGGCATCCACGATGGGGGTGATCTCGGCCCGGGCGATCTTCAACGTGGGGTCCATCATCTTGGAGATGCTCTCGGCGCTGTCCGACTCGACCACCATGTACATCGTGTGGGCGATGTTGTTGGAGTAGAGGCTGTGGACGGTCACTCCAAGCTCGTCGGCGTTGCTCAGCATCTTGCCGAAGGTGGCCTTTATCTTCTCGGGGTTGTCGGCTGGGCAGGTCTCGGGGGTATGCACGTGGGTCACGTGGAACAACATAGAAATCCTCAGGTTGGGGACAGGCCGTACGTAATTAGCATTACTCCCTGATAAATGAGTAAATACCCAATAATGCGTTGAACATCGCAATTCTTGATATCTACTCTGTTTGATATCACATGCCCCTGGCTCGCCCAGATAATTCTGCGATGCCTCGGAACACAGGGACGGGACCTCCGTCCCGCCCGGCTCGCGCCTGCCGGTGCTCGGGGACCGGGCCGCATCCCCAGCACCTGCCCGGGGGGACGTGACACACGTCCCGTCCCCCTAGCCCGCCGCCACCGCCGCGACCATCGGGGCCCCCCGGAACCGGCTCGATGCCGTCACCATCCCGTCAACCGGAAGACGATGCTGGGGACGATGGCCATCCACAGCACCGCGAGGGCGATGGCGAGCAGTCCGTAGAGGAGGGTCGCAACGTCGCCCACGGGCTTGGCCTCCACGTAGACGTCGATGCTCGCGGCGGATTCCTGCAGGGGGATGCCATTCACGTACACCATGGCCGTCACCACGTGGGTCCCCGCGGTGGCGACCCAGACCGTAGTGGCCTCCTCGGTCCCTCCTGGCAGAAGGGTCACGTTGGTGACGTTGCCGATCTCCTGCTTGTCAACGAGGAAGACCACGGTGACGTCGGTGACGGGGACCGACATGTTGCTCGAGACGGTGGCGGTCACATTGACCTCGTCGTCCTGCATCGGTTCCTCGACATCGATCCGGACCTCGGTCACGGAGATGTCCAATTGCGTCGGACCCCCACCGTTGGCGGCAAGTGTTACAGGCACGGCCAGAAGGACCGTCACGAGGATGATGGCGAGCACCAACAGGGCTCCAGCCCTTCCTTTTCCACCTTGATAGTTCAGGTTCATGTGCATCACTCCATCCTCCTCCTGGTCGCGAAGATGACCGCTGCTATGAAGAAGGCGATCGCGTGGGCGACCATGACGGCGGTCCCCACGTAGAAGTCGGGGGAGAAACCTCCAACGAGGTGCTCCTCACCGGGCCCGAACCCACCACCTGTCCCGACGCCCAGGACATCCGTGATGAGCCCAGCGGAGTGGGTGACCGACCACCATGGGTCCACGTCCACCAGGGAGATCACGTTGGTGATGATGGGTACTATCATCAGCAGCAGGAAGAAACCCAGTATCGACGCGGTGATGGACCTCTTGAGCACGGCGCTGAGGAAGTAGATGATGCTCACGACGGCCGCCGAGTAGATGAGGGCCAGAAGGTACGATTTACCGATGGCTTCCGTCACCGAATCACCGCCGTATATCTGGGCCATCTCCAGCGCCGTGATCAGATAGTACAGCGTTACGACGATGAACGTGGCCATCACGGCCGCTATGTACTTTCCCACGAAGATTGTGGACCCCCGTTGAGGTGAGGGGAACAGCAGCAATCCCGTCTTCTTCTCGAACTCTGCCGTGACGGCGTCGCCCGCGAATATCGCCCCCGATATGATGATGAGCAGCGTGATGAAGCCCAGGTTCAGGGAGGCGAAGGACAGGGCATTGTCCGGGTAGTCGATGTCGAAGGCTGGTGGGACGACGTAGAATATCAGCGGAAGCAGGATGGCGAGGATGACCATCATGAGAATCCTCCCGCGCTTCACCTGCTTCAGGGTCTCGAAACGGAACATCAGGTAGACGTTCTTCAGGTCGCTGACGATGTCCTCTACGAAGGTCACCATCACCGCACCCCCTCGTCGTTCATGATGGACACGTAGAAGTCCTCGAGGGTCCCACGCTCGGGCTGGAACGCCGTCACCTTGAGTCCCATGGATATCATCTTCGCGAGTATCTCGGCACTGGTGTCGGGCGAGCCGTCGAAAGCGAACTCGATACCACCGTTCTTCGGTGCCAGGTCGGAGACGGCCTCGATGGACTGGACCCTGGCGAGGTCCGCTTCGGAAAGGGGGCCGAGGAACTGGACGGAGATCCGCTTCGACTGGATCCGGGCGACCACGTTCTCCACCGTATCCTGGTCGACCACCTTGCCGTTCTCGAGGAATATCACGCTGTCCGCGGTGAGGCTAACCTCCTCCAGCAGGTGGGAGCTGAGGAAGATGGTCATGCCATCCTTCTGGAAGTCCTTTATCATGTGCCGGACGTCCCTCATACCCTTGGGGTCCAGACCGAGGACGGGCTCGTCGAGGATGAGGATGTCGGGGGTGTGGAAGATGGCCTTGGCGATGCCGAAGCGCCTCTGCATCCCGGTGCTGAAGGACCCGATCCTCTTGTTCTCCCATTCGTCCAGCTTGACCAGCTTCAGGACCTCCTCGATCCGGTCATCGATGTCCTTGGAAGTCATCCCGTGGACCTTCCCGAAGTACGTGAGGGTGTCCCGGGGGGTCAGGTAATCGTAGACCCCGGGCACCTCGATGAGGGCCCCGACGTGGCATAGGGTCTCCTTCGGCCTCTTGTTGGCGTCGATGCCGTTGATGTAGGCATGCCCGGCAGTGGGCCTGAGCAGGTTGGTCAGGACCTTTATGGTGGTGGTCTTCCCCGCGCCGTTGGGGCCCAGGTATCCCACGATCTCACCGTGACCGATCTTGATGGATACGTCGTCGAGGGCGAGCACGCCCCGGCCGTACCTCTTGGTCAGGTTCTCCGTCCTGATCGCGTAATCGTCGTTCGTCATGTGATCAATCCTGTATCTCCTTGAACATCCCTGTGGAAACCATCCATCTGGACCGACTATCGGTCCGACCCGATGCACTCCCGGAGGGCGTTCCCAAGGGAGCCCATGCCACGCATCAGTGCCTTCAGGTCCTCGGCGTCCATCCGCCTGAACACCTCGCTCAGCATGGCACCGATCTCCTCCAGGCCACGCATCATGGTCTCCCGACCCTTGTCGGTCATCCGTAACCGGACCACCCGGCGGTCCGCCTCATCACGGTACCTTTCCACAAGGCCGGCCTCGATCAGGTTGTTCACCGTCCTGGTCACGGCCGCGGGTGAGAGCGCGAACTCGTTGGCGATGTCCGTCATCTTGCAGCTATCGTGCTCATTGATGTAGAAGAGTGTCCTGTGATGGATCGGGGTCATGTTGAGGTCGGAACCCATCTTGGTCCGGAGGGGACCCATGTGCTTCATGAACAGCCGCATCGTCCCGAGGAACATCATGACGTCCTTGTCCTTCGTCATCATGGGTCCTGCACATATTTCACAGTATAAATAATTAATCACATAAACTATTAACATCGTAAATATGGCCGATGACCAGCCAGGCGTTGCTCCCAACCCTCTCGTCGTTCAAGAGACTATCAGGGTCCTTTCACACCAGGCCTGGCCGGTACCCAATGATAGTATGGTTTGGGGGGGGGGAGGAAATTCTAAAATCCTGGAAGAGGGTTCTTGAATATCCGATATTGACCGGCCGAACCTGATGCGAAGGGACATCTACCAAATTTAGGTAACCCTTAATATTGTTTTCTATTCCGGACCCATCGCCCCTCGCTATCATACGTTGGATGGCATCCCATCGAGCAGATCCCGGGGGGCGGAACGACGTTGACGGGACACCCGTCCCGTCCCGCTCCGGCGCGCCCATCGCACACCGAAGGACGCACCCTCTCGTCCCGGCCACCTACGAACGCGACTACTTCTGCAGCCCCTTGTGCCTGTCCGCTATCTGGTCGGCCAGCGTGTCCAGCCTCTCCAGGTCCCCCTCCCTGGGGTGCCCCTTGACCATCACCGGTTCCAGGACCTCCACGTCGAGGTTGGGTACCAGACCAACTATCTGCTCGACGGCCTTGGTGCTCCAGCCGTAGGAACCTATGACGGTGGCATATCTGACCTTGGGCCTGAGGGCGTTCGCCAGGTTGGCGGCATAGAACACCACAGGGTGGGGTCCCACGTGCACCGTGGGAGTGCCGACGACCAGCGTCGCGGCGTCGACCAGGGCAATGGCCAGCTTCCCTATGTCGGTGACCGCCAGGTCGAAGACCTCGGCCCTGACGCCCCGTTCCGCCAGGGCGCTGACCAGATGGGCCACCATGGCCCCGGTGGACCCATGCATGGATATGTAGGGGATCACGACCAGGTTGTGAGGCTCGTCCGAGACCCAGTCCTCGTAGGCCTCGATGATGAACGGCGGCCTGTCGTAGATCGGGCCGTGGCTGGGAGCGATGAGCTCGATGTCCAGCCCGCGGACCTTCTCGAGGTTCTTCTTTATGATCCTCCGGAAGGGCATCATGATCTCGCCGTAGTACCTCTTCGCCGCCTCGAAGACGCGGGCCTCGTCGGTGACGTAGAGGTCCGTGGTGGCTATGTGGGACCCGAAGAAGTCGCAGCTGAACAGGATCCTCTCCTCCTCGAGGTAGGTCACCATGGTCTCCGGCCAGTGGACCCAGGGGGTGTGCACGAACCTCAGCGTCCTGTCACCGAGGGAGATGGTCTCGCCGTCCTCGACGGTGATGATGCGGTCCCCGGGGACCATCAGGAGGTCGATGAGCATGTCCCTGCCCTTGGGTGTGGTGACCAGTTTGGCCCCGGGGTACCTCTCGAGCACCCGCGGTATGGTGCCCGAATGGTCCTGCTCGGCATGGTTGGCCACGACGTAGTCGATGCGGTCGACGGTCTCCAGCTGGTTCATCAGCTCCCCCGCCATGTCGGGGTCCGCGGTGTCTATGAGGGCGGTGGCCTCGCTGCCGGTGACGAGGTACGCGTTGTAGGACGTCCCGTCCGGTAGCGGTATCAGGGCGTCGAAGAGCCTCCTGTTCCAGTCTATTGCACCCATCCAGTGGATGCCTTTCCTGATCTCCCGTGCCTTCATATCATGACCTCGGTCCCGACAATCGAACTGATAGCATGTAAAGGGTCCCCCTGATATGAAGTGTCTGTCAAGTCGGCCGTACAGGTGGAGGGTCGTCGATCGCGCGGGAGAGGAGCGACCCGACGGTGGGGACCACCTACAAGGGGTACATGCCGCGGGCTCGCCCGGGCAGGTACGCGATCAGCAAGAAGGATCGGACGGACCTACGGTACCGTCCAGGTCGCGCCTGCCGGTGCTCCAGGACAGGGTCCCCTTGCCGGGACGGGCCACACGCCCCGTCCCGCTCCGAACCGCCGCCTTCCCGTAGTGCTCCCTCGCCGCCTCGCCAAGGTCCTCCCCCCGGTGGTTCAGCATGGTGACCCCGTCCCGACCCAGAGGGCGAAGAAGTGCGGTGACGGGACCCCGGACCGCCTAGCAAATCGGTAGGATGTAAAGTATTAATGCCAGAATCCCCTTGGATGGTCCGTGGTCCCATGCTCGAGAACCCCGAGATAAGGATAGAGAACGTCGTCGCGACCTCGACCATCGGCGCGGAGCTCAACCTCAATGCCATCGCCCTCGCCCTCGACGGAGCCGAGTACGAGCCCGAGCAGTTCCCCGGCATCGTCTATCGGATCAAGGATCCCAAGACGGCCACCCTCATCTTCCGCTCCGGAAAGATCGTCTGCACCGGGGCCAAGAGCGATGCCGCCGTCAAGAAGGCCATCAACATCGTGGTGGACAACCTGGCCAACGAGGGCTTCGAGGTCATGAAGGATCCCGAGGTGACGGTCCAGAACATGGTCGCCACCGTCGACCTCAAGGCGAAGCTCAACCTCACCACCATCGCCCTCTCCCTCGGGATGGAGAACGTCGAGTACGAGCCCGAGCAGTTCCCCGGCCTGGTGTACCGGATAGATGACCCCAAGGTCGTGGCACTGCTGTTCTCGTCGGGCAAGGTCGTATGCACGGGTGCGAAGAAGAGGGAGGACATCGTCCGCGCCGTGGAGAGGATCCAGACCGAGCTCTCGAACGCCGGCCTCCTGTGAGGCGGACCCGGAGGACGGTGCGGGACGGACCCCGAACTCCTCCCAGAACCTCGCCCCCTCGCCGAACCTCTCCATCGCCTTGCCGTAGTGCTCCCTCGCCGCCTCGCCCAGGTCCTCCCACCGGTGGGTCCGGATGTTCAGCATGGCGGCCACGCCCGCCTCGGCCAGCCACTCGAGCCCGGTGGAGAGGGCCCCGTTCACGTGCCAGGAGAGTGCGGCCCGCTGGAGGGGAGGTTGCGGGGAGCAGTTATGGCGGTACCGTATCCAGAACAGTGAGCGCGCGCTAAAGGCCATGTGGCCACCACCGGCCGCAGGCCGATCCGTCGATATCACCGCATGATGTGTCCCGCCCGCTCTCAAACGACATCACCAATGACAGGATGGATAATCCTGCACGCAAGACGGGCCCAAAGGTGAAGTAGTCGCCAAATGATGTTTGTACGAGCGTCGTGAAGGAAGGGTGAGCCATGAGAACGCTTCCTCGAACTGTCCGTGGATACGCGGCAATGGCAAAAGGAGAGGAGCTCGAGCCATTCACCTATGAACCGCCAGAACTGGATGAGAACGATGTGCGGGTCTCCGTCACCCACTGCGGTCTCTGCTACACCGACGTCCATGCCATCGACGACTACTTCGGCATCACTGATTTCCCCTTTGTACCAGGCCACGAGGTTGTCGGGCACGTGTCGGACGTGGGTCCTGCGGTGACCGGGCTGAAGAAGGGGGATCGTGTCGCTATTGGATGGCAAGGTCGTTCATGCATGCGATGCGAATGGTGCCTGAAAGGAGAGGAGCACCTCTGCAAGGACGTTGCCGAGAACGGGTCGTGGACTCCCTACGGCGGTTTCTCGTCATCTATCGGGGTGGACAGCAGGTTCGCCTATCCTTTGCCCGAGACCATGCCCTCAGAGGCAGCTGCGGTGCTCGTGTGTGCAGGGATAACTGTGTACTCCCCCCTCCAGTCGTACGCGACCGGCCCCTCGCGAAAGGTCGGCGTCATAGGTGTTGGTGGTCTCGGCCATCTCGCTATCCTGTTCGCGCACGCACTTGGATGCGAGGTCACAGCCATCTCGTCATCGCCAAGGAAGGAAGAGGAGGCACTGGCCCTGGGTGCAGATCATTTCATCGTCTCTGGAGACCATGACCGCCTAGAGCAGCCCCAAGTCAGCTTCGACCTGCTGCTGTACACCGCCCACGCCGAGACCGACTGGACATCTCTGCTGTTCGCCCTCAAGAACAACGGACGGCTGGTCATGGTAGGTTTCTCCCCGGTTCCCGTGAAGTTCGAGCCATTGGAGCTTGTTGTGCACCAGCAATCGATCACCGGTTCGTTCATCGGGAGTCGGGCGGCGATGCGGGAGATGCTATTGTTCGCGGAGGCAAAGGACATCAAGCCCAAGGTCGAGCTGATGCCCATGAGGCAGGTGAACGAGGCGATCCGCAGGCTCAAGGAGAACAAGGTCCGCTACCGGATAGTCCTCGTCAACGACGCCTCATCATGAACAGTGTGTAGCGCGCGATGAGGCCAGTTCTCACTCGTAAATAGTAAGTGTACAGTAAAAGGATCCGACCCGGACAGGTAATCAGGAGCTCCGCCTCCCCCCTGTCCATCATCCCGGTGTCCTCCCGAAGGTCGACGACGAACGCCTCGGGCACCGCCGCCGGCGTTCCCAACGTCTCGAAGACCCAGTCCCTCCCAAGAGGGGGCGCATCATCTTATTACGGTTCCACCCCATTTACGACCGATCGAAATGGGACGGATCCCAGAACCCATGGGGCCGTGCGGGGTCTACTGTGGAGCCTGCCCCGCCTTTGACAAGACCTGCAACGGATGCGGCTCCGACGACCGGCGGCAGAAGCGGACCAGCAAGTTCTCGTGCAAGCTCCGCCGGTGCTGCTTCGAAGTGAAGGATGTGGATCACTGCTTCCAATGCGACGAGTTCCCGTGCGCGAAGCTGCTCGACAAGTTGCCCCAGTCACATCCAGGTGACCCCAGGTTCGGGTACCGGCACGAGGTGCTGGACAACTCGGAACGGATCAATGAGATCGGTGTCGAAGGATGGCTTGAAGAGCAGGATGCCAAGTGGTCCTGTCCAGAGTGCGGTGGAAGGGTGCACTTCTATCATTACCGGTGCTCACAGTGCGGTCAGGATGTGGCAGTTTGACGATACTTAGGATGTAGTGGGATCATCACCCTTTCTTGCATTCTCAATTTTCTTGATCTTGTCCTGAACGAACTCCAATTCCGCCTTGAGCCCTTTAACCCCTGCCTGTCTGGCCTTCAACATCTCTCTCTTCTCCGGAAGACCAGCACCCAATAGGAAAAAGACGCCAACCACGATGAATAATAAAATAAAAGATGGGAAGTAACACAGGAAAGGAGCCACCCAATCAATGAAGATCACGGGTAAGAGGCATATGATGAAAATTAGGAGGAGCATCGGATACCAGCGGTGAAGCCTATCGATCCTCCTCTTCAATCGTACACACTCCTGTTCTGCCCACCATAGGTCCGATCTCACCGAGGAAGAGATCCTCCTCAGTTCGTCCGGATCATCGGTGGACACTCCCCGAAATCCCTCTGGAGAGATGTTCAATTCGATCTTGGCTGTATCCCCATTCGTCCGAGCAATGAACGTGTCCAGTGTGCTCTCCCGAAAACCAGCACGGATGAACCAGTCTCGATCCTCCGATGGGTCCACGTCGAAGGATAGATAGCGAAGGAACTCCCTTTCCCAATCGTCATAGGACTTCTCATCGGGAAAGAAGGAAGGATATCCTTCATCCAACGCAGTTTCCTGCAACGCTTCTCTCGTCGAAGCATCTGATTTCGAGTTGACATCCTCATCAGCCGTGGCCATCGTCCCAAAGACCCCGAGATCGACCTTGGGTATGTTAATGAGCTGATGGATATAAAAACGAGATGAAAAAGGAGTGTTGATCGCCAAGCTCGCCTGAGTAGGCTCGCGATGAGGTAGAACGACGGGACGGGACACGCGTCCCGTCCCGGGTCGCGCCTGGTGGCGCTCCAGGACAGGGTCACATACAATCTAGCGATCGTCAAGACCGCCCGGCCATCGGTCCCTATTGCCCGGGTGTCCGTCGGCATCGTGCCCCATCGACAACAGGCCAATTCAATCCAATACCAATACTGTTAAGAACGTTGGCAAACGTGTCATTGATGCGCCTACTGGAGGGTTGTGGTCGCATGACGAGATGTGTCGTGGCGTGGGTCCTAATCACTGTTCTACTGATGGTCTCAGGTTCCACCTCCATGGCTGAAGGGGACGGAGATGCCAGGCTCCCAGAGGACGATTACGAAATGATTGGTGGGACCACCTGGACCAAGGACATCAGGATCACCCACAACTCCGCAGATGACAATTTGCCCCAGGTAGTCGTGGACGCCTCCGATATGGCCCACATCATATGGCAGAGGTCGGGCTACTGGACCAAGACCTTCGACAAGCATGGATACGCCCTGACGAAGGAGATCTTCATCACGCCCCACGTGGTACGCGGCTACGGTAGCCCCTCCAGGTACCCCCTGGGACCCCAGATCGCCATCGACAGCACCTCCAACATCCACGTGGTCTGGGACGACGGTTGGCAGAACGTGTACTACAAGAAGTTCGAATCCGATGCGAACTCACTGACCCAAGATATCCAGGTCGGGAACAAGGACAATACTGCCTCCCACTGTCCCTCCATCGCCATAGACCCCGTCAATGATCACGTTCACATCGTCCACGAGGACTACCTGTACCAGTGCGAGGACATCCTGTACAACAAGTTGGACAACGACGGCAAGGCCCTTATCAACGGGGTATCGGTGTCCGCCGACGTGTCGTCCCACTGCGAGCACAGCACCCTCACCACCGACCAGCTGGGTAACATCCATGTGGCCTTCGGCTCCTCCACGGGCGCCTGGTGGCGAAAGGTAGACCAGAACGGGGTGGCCCAGGGTCTCTCTGTGAACCTGTTCTCCGCGCCCGCATACATGATCACGGACCTCGCGTGCACACCCAACGGAGATGTCCACTTGGTGTGGATGGTCGACGGTGCAGTGCGGTACACCCGGATGGACAACAACGGGACCAAGCTCGACGAGGACGTGGTCGTGTCCAAGAATGGCACATCCCCCGGGCCGCCCCGCATTGCCGCCAACCACGAGGATAACACCGTCCACATCGTGTGGCACGACTCGCGGGACGGGAACTACGAGGTCTACTACGCCAAGATGGAGGAGGGCAGTTACAACGAGACCCCCGATAACGTCAGGCTCACCGATGACCCTGCGTACTCCTTCTTCCCCCGCGTCGCCGTGAGTCCCGGGGACTCGGTCCACGTGGTCTGGCAAGACAATCGGGACGGCAACACGGAGATCTATTACAAGTTCATGTTCACCTTCAAGATGGAGCTGGGCCCCGTGACCGTCGCCGAGCTGGCGAGCATGTTCTTCTTCCACCCCAACGAGGCCAAGACGCTCAACCTTTACCTGAAGAACCGTGGGACCATTCCCGACGATTACACTGTATCAGTGTCCTACGACGACTGGACCGAGTCCGACGGGTGGGAACTCTACCTCAACGAGACCGAGTTCGACCGCGTTCCCGGCAACTCCAGCGTCTACTTCCATCTATCCATGACAAGCCCCACGGATGCCAACTCAGGGGACTACGTAAACATCACCATTACTGCCACATCCAGTAGCGGGGAGACAGAACGCTTGGCATGGAGAGCATTCATAATCGTGGAGAAGGCGGTCTCTCTGATATGTAAAAAGCCCACGAAGCTGCTCTCACCGGGAGATGAGGTCCAATTCAACCTATGGATAGCAAACATCGGCGACATCCCGGACACGTACAAGGTCGACTACACCCTCATCGCCGACGATGGATGGGGTGTGGAGATCGACAAGGAAACTGTCAAACTCGGCGTGGACGAGAGTACCAACTTCACGGTCAACCTCACTGCCCCCGAGGATGCCAAGGCCAACGATAACGGCACGGTCTACATCCGGGTCCAGTCCTTCACCGACGCCTCGGTCTGGGACGGAAAGAAGCTGTTGGGTATCGTCGATCCCGACTTTCATTTAGAGATGGAGGTGGTGATGCCCAGCCTTTGGGTCGACCCTGGTGGAAGCGTGGACTTTCCCATCACCGTCCGTAACGTGGGCAATCTGCCGAGCAAGGTGGAGATCGGCATCACCTCCACCAAACCCCGACCGGGTTGGCACGCGCACGTCAGCCATGAGACGGTGTTCCTGGCAGGCGGCGAGGAGTGGGCAATTACCCTGAGCGTCACGGCCCCCGCGGACGCCCTGGCCGGCTCCCGACAGGTAATAAAGGTCAGCTCGGTCACAGAGGATTTCTCGTCCCGGGGCAGTGTCGAGGTCTCGGCCTTGGTAAGACCTGTCCACGGGATATGGCCCTCGATCCAACACAACGAGGTCTCCATCCATGCCGGGGAGGAAGGCGAGTTCCTGATGACCATAACCAACGAGGGGAACGGAGACGAGTACGTTGCCTTCGGAAGTGCCCTTGTGCCCTCCGGATGGGGCATCACCTACGAGCTTGACGGGGTGCGGACCCAAGACCTGATGCTCATGGCGAAGGATACCAAGACCATTGTCATCGTGGTCTCGACGCCATCGGACGCTAAGGCTGGAAAGGATAACGGGCTGCATGTAGTTCTCACGGACGCGGCCGGTATCGGTTACGTCATCCCCATCTATTTGAACATCCTCCAGAGGTACGCCGTGGACCTGTCAGCGCCGAACCCCCAGGGTGTGGGCGCACCCGATGGGGTCGTCACCTATCATTTGGACATCTCCAACGAGGGCAATGGTGAGGACGTATTCGCCCTTGAGCATGAAGGCCTTCCCGGACCCGAGTGGGACGCCAATTTCTACGATGCGGACGGATCCCCCGTCAGCTCGGTCACCCTGGCCGGCGGTGAGCGAAGGGACATCGAGCTGAGGGTCCACATCCCGGAGGATGCGGACCTGACCGAACCTGTGGACCTCCTCGTCAGGGCCACCTCGACCAGCGCCGAGGTGGACGAGGTCAAGCTGACCCTCAATGTGAGACTGCCCGACCTCCAGATACTGTCTATCGAGTACGATCCCTCCACGCTAACGAACGAGGCACCAACCCACGTCACCATCCAGATCACCAACAAGGGCTCATCACCGGCCGAGAACGTGAACGTGGTCATGCTGGATAACGATAAGGAACTGGGCAGGGAGGTGGTGGGGACCCTCGTGGAGGGCTCGATCGCCACCGTCACGTTCCAATGGACGCCCACACCGGGCAAGCACACTCTGACGTACAGGATCTCCACCGATGTCAAGGAGGCCGACTACGATAACAACGAGCTCGACCACATCAAAACGGTGGACGACGATACCCTCGCCCAAGACGGCTTCGGCATGTTGGCGGTCGTGCTGGCCCTCGCCTGCGTGGTCGTCGCCGCCCGGGTCCGCCGCAAGGGGTAGACCGAAAGCGAGGAACGGCCGCGGGGACCCCCCGCACCTCCACCTCGACCCACTCCAGCCAGGACATCAGGAGCTCCGCCTCCCCCCTGTCCATCCCCCTGGTCGTTCCACGAAAGTATGAAATATGGACGGGCATATTGAGGGCCCGGTAAAGATAGGAGGTATCTATTTGGATGAAAGCCAAGGTATACCATTGTTGGGAGACCCCTTCCCGAAGATGAAGGTCGTGACAACCCGGGGCCCAATGGACCTACCGGAGGCCCTCGCAGGCAAGTGGTTCGTGCTATTCAGCCACCCTGCCGACTTCACACCAGTGTGCACCACGGAGTTCGTGGCGTTCCAAAAGAGGTACGACCAGTTCCGCGAGCTGAACTGCGAGCTCATCGGCATGAGCGTGGACCAGGTGTTCGCTCACATCAAGTGGGAGGAGTGGATCAAGGAAGAGCTGGGAATAGAGATCGAGTTCCCGATAATCGCCGATACGGGGGCGGTGGCCGGCAAGCTGGGCCTGGTGCACCCAGGCAAAGGCACCAACACCGTCAGGGCCGTGTTCGTGGTGGACGACAGGTCCAAGATACGGATAATACTCTACTATCCTCAGGAGCTTGGCAGGAACATAGACGAGGTAGTCCGCGTCGTGAAAGCGATGCAGATCTCCGATGCCAACGGCGTCGCCATGCCCGCCAACTGGCCCAACAATGAGCTGTTCGGCGACCACGTCATCGTGCCCCCAGCGACCACTGTCGAGGCCGCCAAGGACAGGATGGCAAAGGCCCAGGCGGGCGAACACGAGTGTCTTGATTGGTGGTTCTGTCACAAGGCCCTCTGAGGAAAGCGGCCATTCCCGCCGGATTGCACCTCCGATATCGGGTCAAGGGTTTTCGAGACCACCCCCCTCCCGTCATCGGTTCAGCCCGACAGGGCCATCTGACGTGAGCCCT
>CBDUQW010000037.1:0-33615 GCA_965369625.1 uncultured Thermoplasmata archaeon
ACAAGGTAGCCAGATGGTCAACTGGAGAGGGGGCGAACCTCTTTCGGAGATACTGAAAATACAATAACCTTTATAAGCGCACCTCTCTATCGAAGGCCATCCTGACACCGACTGGAGGGTTCTTAGATAGCTAAGAATAGCCGGGACTCCAAGGAGGGCGAGGATGCGGAGGACATCCCTCGTGACACAGATGAGGTGGAAGAGGACACCTCCAGCCCGAGCATGACCAACTACGGACCCGAGGACCGTGAGGGCCTGACCAACGGGAATGGCATGACCAACGGCAACGGCATGACCAACGGCAACGGCATGGTCAACGGGAACGGGATGACCAATGGCAGCAGCATGACCAACGGCAACGGGTTCGTCAACGGGACCGGCTTCACCAACGGTGGTGGTTTCTCCAACGGCCTTGGCATGACCAACGGCAATGGAATGACCAACGGCAACGGAATGACCAACGGCAATGGAATGACCAACGGCAATGGAATGACCAACGGCAATGGTTTGACCAATGGCAACGGAATGACCAACGGCAATGGAATGACCAACGGGATGGGGCTGACCAACGGCAACGGCATGACCAACGGGACCTCCGCCCCCGACTACCAGGCCGGTGGTGATGGTTGGACCATCATGGGTAGGACCGGGATGGGAAGGGACGGGAATGGACCCGTTCTACCTGGCAGGCATCATGCGCGTATCAAGACGAGACGGCGCGTGGCTGCCGTCATCGTTGTGATGTCCCTGATCGCCCTTCCCCTGCTCCTCGAGTTCGCTGGTGTGCTCGGTCCACCGGAGGACGACATCCAGGTGGACGGGATGTTCGCCGACTGGGAGAACGTGATGTCGTACTCGGACACCCGAGGCGACGCCATGGGTTCCACCGCCGTCGATCTGAGATCATGGCAGATCCATAGGGAGGACGGATACATCGCTGCCAGGGCCAGGTTCGACGCCCCCTTCGAGGGACACGTCCACAAGGGAAAGGAGGGTGACGTGGCCCTCCACCTGTTCATGGACGCCGACAATGACCAGAACACCGGCTATTCGGTGAACCACCTGGGTGCGGACCTGATGGTCCAGGTGATCGCCACCTACGAGGGCGCACATCGGGGCTCGCTCTACCAGTGGAACGCGGACCACCGGACCCCGTCGGAGATGGGGAAGCGGTCAAGCGACGACTGGAACGGCTGGCAGGGAGCACCCGGGCGGGTCGAGGTGGCCATCAAGGGGAAGGACGTCGAGCTGAAGGCGGTGCCCGAGATGGATGTCTCCAAGGATGCCGTGTTCAGCATATCGACCCTGGACGCCTTCGGTCGCTGGGACGACAGCGACGTCCCGGTCGACGGCAAGCATCCCACCCTCCTTGTGGAACAGTCCTCCATCGGGCCCGACATCATCCCTGAGGGGGAGACCGACGTGCTCGGACTCCGGCTGCTCGCGTACGGGAGGAAGGTGACGGTGACCGAGTACCAGCTCGAGGGTGAGAACAAGGCCGTCGTGGATGCCCACCAAGTACCCATCAAGGTGGATACCGACCGACCGGTGGACCTCACCGCCGGTGTCGAGGTCGACGGGTCCTGGTCCGGTAACATGACCTCCCTTTACACCCCCCCATCCGGATGGTCCGCAGGGAAGACGAGGGTCATCGTCTCGGGCGGTCCCTACAAGGGCTACGCCGTCCAGGCACCGCCGACGACCATGATCGACGGCGCCTTCGGTGAATGGTCCTCCCGGCCCATGGTCACTGATGGCTCGGACGACGTTGCCCTGCATCCGTTGGGACCCGTGGAGGACATGGGCGTGGACCTCTCGAAGGTCTCGGCCGACGTGGGCACCGATGAGTTGGCGCTCTTCGCCGAGGTGTCCGACGGGATGCTCGTGGGTGCGATGGTGCCGCGCCTGCCCGGTTCGATCCCCGAGGGAGCCATCGACATCGATGGTGACGGCAGGCTCGACCTGGATGGGGACGGCATCGAGGACGGTCACGGCACCAGCGACAACGACTGGGACAACGACCTCGGGCAGCCCGACGACCCGGCGACGGAGTTCGTCGACACCGGCGTCGACGAGGTGGACCAGGACGACGATAACGACGGCATACCCGACTGGAACGATCCCGCCAGGGGGGGACCCCACGTGCCTGGCCCTCCCTCCGACCTTCCCGCCCTGGAGGGCAGGGATGTGGTCGAGTTCCTCCTGGACACCGACGGTGACACCACGACCGGCTACAGTCCCGATGGATACGCGTTGGGCGCGGACCACCGGGTCCTGGTCACTGGCCGCGACGGGGTCGTCCGCGGATCGACCCTTTCGAAGCACGTCGGTCCGAATCCCTCGATGTGGACCTGGGAGGACCTGGGCAAGGTCGATGTCGCCATCGACCGGACCCGCCTCGAGGCCGCAGTGGAAGGAGACACCATCCTAACGGGAGCGAACGTCACGATCCTGGTCCGGGCAACGGGATGGACCGGGGCCAAGGACTGGTCCGATCGCGTCCTGGAGGGCGAGGTGAACGTCTCGGGGACCATCGAGGTCGGCGAGGCCGTGGGAGCCCTGGACCCCTGGGCCGTCACCGACACCGGAGGGTTCTCCATCTCTCCCACCGGGACGACCTGGACGGACAAGGACGGACCTCCTGACGACGGGGCTATCATCGACATGGAGATCGGCCACGGCTCCCAGGCGGGCTACGTCTACGTCCTGACCTCGAAGGGGAACGTGTACGTGACCTCAAGGGCCGTGGAGGGCTGGACCGAGTACGGTCAGGGCCTGCCCGAGAAGCCCTCCTCGTCGGCCTACGTGGCCATCTCAACGGGCGATGGCCCGCTGACGGGGTACGTCTACCTGCTCCGAAATGACGGGGCGGTCTTCGTGTGCGACAGGGCCACCAACGGGTGGACCCGGTACGGTCAGGGCGTCCCTACGATACCCGCTAGCACCGCCTACACGGACATCGCCGCTGGCGGGGAGGGGCTTGCTGGCTACGTGTACGTGCTGAGGAGGGATGGCAACGTCTATATCGCTGACTCGGCCGTCACGGGATGGACCCGGTACGGCCAGGGTACACCGGCCCTGCCCGCGGGTGACACCGACTACTGCGCGATCGGAGCGGGGAGCGGCAGCAACCGTGGTTACGTCTTCATCATGAGGGGCTCTGGCACCGTCTACGTGGCGACCAGAGCGGTCACGGGATGGACCCAGTACGGAACCGGCAATCCCAAGCTGACGGACACCGAGGGCTTCCGTGGCATGGACGCTGGAGCCTCCTCCCAGTCAGGACGCGTAGCCGTGATGAGGACCGACGGTTCGGTCTACGTGGTCGACTCGGCCGTCACGGGATGGACCCGTTATGGCCAGGGTACCCCGAACCTGCCTTCGGGCCTGGGGTACTCCGGTGTCGCCCTGGGTGCCAGTACCCTCTCCGGTTACGCCTACGTCGCGTCCGAGGACGGGAAGGTGTACGTCACGGACAGCGCAGTGACGGGATGGTCCCGGTACGGCCAGGGGACCCCCAGCCTTCCCCCGCCAGGCGGGCACAGTTCCGTTGCGGGCGACGATTCATCGATATTCCTGCTGGCGCTCGATGGTTCGGTGCGCAAGAGCACCAACGGCGGTGACAGCTGGTCCACCTTCGGGTCGGTCAGCGCGAACGGCGATGGATGGGTGTCCATCTGCGCGGCGTCCGACGGAGATCTCTATGCCCTCCGCAGGGACGGCGCGGTGCGGACCTCCGGGACCGCCACCCCATCATGGTCTGACCATGGGGACGCCGGTACCGGTACCAGCTGGACCTCCCTGGCGGCGGACGACGACGGGTACCTCTATGGACTCCGGTCCGATGGCGCCTCCGTGTACGCCACCACCTCGTCGGCCCTGTGGTCGTCCAAGGGCGATGCGGGGACCGGAAGCTCGTGGGTGTCCCTGGCGGCCTCCTCGGGCACCGGCCACGTGTACGCCCTCCGGAACGACAGGGCGCTGTCCAGGTGCTCAGCGGGAACCTCATCCAGCTGGTCGACCTGGGCGGCGGCCGGGTCCAACGACCTCTCGTGGGTCGCCGCCGCCAGCGATGGCACCTACGTCTACACCCTCCGGAACGACGGGAGGGTGGACAGGGCGACCATCGCGGCCACCCCCACCTGGAGCATGTCCCTGGGGGACGCGGGCACCGACACCGCATGGACGGACGTCGCCGTGCCCATCCCCGAGGTGTCATCGCTGCTCCTGCAGGCCCTTCTCACCGTGGTGCTCATCTTCGCCGTGAGGAGAAGGGTATCATCATCACGCTCACAAGACATCGACGATACCGATCTATCAGAACAAGGAGGACAAGAGAAATGAGGACGCATCGAGGAGGGCTGATATTGGCGATCATCGCCCTCGGAACGATACTGGCGGTCTCCCTCGCCCTGGGTGTTGCTGGCGAGAGCCACACCTGGGACGATGGGACGGACTTCGAGGGAGGCGACCACGACGCCACCGTATGGGATGCCGAGGCGGGGGGCATCACCCTCACTGGTCAGGACACCTTCTGGAAGTACCGGGGCAACCCGGTCGTCATCGAGGGCTCGGATACGGCCTGGGACGACGAGGGGCTGTACGACCCGTGCGTTGTGTTCGCCAAGGGGCAGTACTACCTCTACTACACCGGCTTCGACGGGACCGACTACGCCATCGGCCTTGCCAGGTCCGACGACGGCAAGAGCTTCACCAAGTACGGCTCCGCGGCCGTCATCGCGAAGGGCTCGGGCTACGACGGAACCGCCGTCCGTGAGCCCTCGGTCATCTACGAGGACGGCCTGTTCAAGATGTGGTACACCGCCTACAACGGTGTCACTCCGAGCATCGCCTATGCGACCTCAAAGGACGGGCTCTCTTGGAGCAAGTACGGGAGCAACCCGGTGCTCGCCAAGCCCTCCAGCGGTTGGGGCTTCGTCGAGTTCGGTGACCCCTGCGTCATCAAGGTGGACGGCGAGTACATGATGTACCTCTCTGGCAGCTCGGTCCTGAACAGCAAGTTTGTGGGCATCGCCACCTCCGGTGATGGCACCAGTTGGACCCTCAGCAGCTCCAACCCGCTTGTCTCCAAGGCCACGAGCCCTGCCTTCGGTCAGCAGGAGATATGCGACGTGGCGGTGGTCAAGGACGGTCCGCTGTTCCGGATGTACTTCTCCGGTGCGAACACCGCTGGCGGCATCTACAAGATCGGCTACGGGGAGTCCTACGACGGCTACGATTGGGACCTCCAGGAAACGGTGTTCCTCGACCTGGGCTCCGCCTCGACCTTCGACGTGACCCAGATCATGAGCCCTGGCGTCCTGTACGACGACGGCATCATCTACATGTACTACAGCGGTGACAACACCACGGAGGAGGAGATCGGTCTCGCCACCTTCAAGTCCTGGCTCGTCAACAAGGGCATGCCCACCAACCCCGTCCTCGGCACCACCGGCGCGTACGACTCCACGCACCTGCTGGACCCCTGCGTCCTCAAGTCCACCTCGGGTGTGTACACCATGTTCTACGGCTGCTATGGCGGCGGCGGCCTCTATCCCTACGCCATCGCGATGGCCAGCTGCTCGACGGTAGCCAAGTGGGGCCACGGCAGCAAGTACACCTTGAACCCCGTCCTCTCTCCGGGGACCTCCGGGGCATGGGACGACGACAGGGTGGGGAGTCCCAGTGTGATCTACGAGCACGGCCTTTACAAGATGTGGTACGCCGGCTACGACGACTCGGTCTGGAAGATCGGTTACGCCACCTCCACCAACGGCAACACCTGGACCAAGTACGGGAGCAACCCCGTCCTCTCTGGCACATCGGGCGAATGGGACGCGAGCGATGTCGGGGACCCGTGGGTCGTCAAGATCGGTCAGACCTACCACATGTGGTACGTGGGTTCCACCGGCGCCAGCGGAGGCTTCATCGGCCACGCCACCTCCACCGATGGTACCTCCTGGACCAAGGACAGCGCCAACCCAGTGTTCGGTCCGGACCCCGAGACCGGGTGGGAGCAGTACTACGTGGGGAACCCGTGCGTCCTGTGGGAGAACGGCCAGTTCGTGATGTACTACAGCGGATCCTACGTGGCCAACAGCAAGCACCGCGTCGGACGAGCCTTCAGCCCCGACGGCGGCAACTGGACTCGGGACAGGGCCAACCCGGTCCTTGATTGGGGCAACTCGACCACCTGGAACGATGACGGTATCATGCTGGGCTCCGTCTTCGTCGAGGGCGGATACCACCATGTCTACTACCAGGGTTACAACGGATCGAACTGGCAGATCGGTTATGCCTACTACGCGACTACCAAGGCGACCTACACCACCCCAGTCCTGGACGCATCGGACCACTGGCCCGTGGAGTGGGGCCACCTCTCCTGGGACGCCAAGCTGCCCCTGGGGACCTACCTCAAGTTCCAGGTGGCCACCAACAAGGGTGGCACCATCTGGGGGTTCGTCGGTCCCGACGGCACTGCCGACACGTACTACACGACCTCTGACCAGGGGATGCACTGGTTCCAGTCGGGCAAGTTCATCAGGGTGAGGGCCTACCTCGAGACCGATAACATGTCCCAGTTCATGCCCCTCCTCAGGTCGATAACCGTCACCTTCTCCCAGCGGACAGGTCCCTCTCCGCCCGTGGTCACCGTCACCTCGCCCAATGGCGGGGAGGACTGGATGAAGACCAAGACCTACCCCATCACCTGGACCTCCTCGGGGAACCTGAACGCAACATCGCTGGGGATCGAGTACTCCACCGACAACGGCACCACCTGGACCTCCATCACCTCCCGGACGCCCAACAAGGGCACCTACAAGTGGACCGTGCCCAGCACCGAGACCTCCGGGGCCCTCATCAAGGTGACCCTCACTGACATCGACGGCGCCTCGGGCTTCGACACCTCCGACGCCACCTTCGCCATCGACCCGCCCGCTCCCAAGGCGGGCGAGTTCCTCTTCCCGGCCGAGGGTGACGTGATGTCGCCGGGTCCCTCGACGCTGTCATGGAACGTGGAGGACCCCTGGGGCCTCGCCGAGGCACCATTGACGCTGGAGCTGACCACAGATGGAGGGGTAACCTGGACCACGGTGGCCGATCGCATGCCCTTCTCCGACGGCATCCAGTGGGAAGTGCCGGGCCTGACGACCAGCTCCGACCTGTGCCGGCTCCGTCTGACGGTGCTCACCTGGCTCGGCGACTTCTCGGTCATCGAGTCTGGTGAGTTCGCCATCGATGGCGAGGCACCCACAGTATCGCTCATGGACATCGACGGGAGGATGACCGTGGACGAGGAGCTCGCGATCGGGGCGACCGCAGAGGACGACCTTGGTAACCTGCACCTCATCCTCCATGTGGAGGGAACCGATGGCGAGAGGGAGTACCCGATGACCGAGGGTGTCGAAGGCACCTGGACCCACCTCTACACGCCCCTGGATGGGGACGCGAGGATGTGGGTCACCGCCTCCGACGGCGTGCACGAGACCTCATCCACCTCCCGGTCGCTGGATGTGCAGAAGGCGGCGACCGCGGCCTCGGCCACCTCAGGCCTCGCCCTCGAACTGGTCATCGCGGCGGGGCTGGCGGTCGTGCTCCTCCTTGCGGTCATCCTCATCAGGAAGCGGACCTGAAACCCTGTCATGTCGTCAGGTCGGGCAGGTACTCGTCCACGATCCACCCGGACAGGAAGAACAGGATGAGCACCACCGCGATGACGACGCCGATGGCGGCGATGGCTCCCACGTCCTCGTAGCGCTCGATGGAGAAGCTCGCCACGAGGGCAGGCAGGGGGAACAGCATCGTCAGCCCGCCTACCACCATCATGGCCAGGCCGATGTCGAACATCAGGTCCTCGCTGGCCAGGAAGAAGAGCCCCAGCAGGATGAGGCCGACGACCAATATCGCGGTCATGACGCCCATCACCTGGTGGTACCTGCCCGACAGGAACCATCGGGAACCCCCGGACCTCGAGGCGTAGTACACCACGAGCAGCGTGATGCCCGCGCCTGCCGAGGCGAGGGCGAGGACCAGGAGCACCAGGTCCCAGTCCATCTCCCAGTCCAGAAGGGGTTCCAGCACCAGGGCGACGAGGGTGCCCGTGAACATGATGCAAAGGCCCACTCCGAAGTAGATGTAGAATGACATCCTCGCCCTGTCCTGGTACTCCTGGGACGGGTTGCCTGCCAGGAGGAGGACCGAGCCGACGCCCCCTGCGATGAAGGCGATGGCTATCATCTCCCAGTGGGCCGAGTCGGCGTAGAAGAAGGGGTCGTAGAGGGACCATTCAGGGTAGAGCAGCAGGATGACGGCGAAGGCGGCCGCTATGCCATTGGCGGTGATCAGGAAGGATATCAGGGTGTAGGGACGCCGCTCCCTTGACAGCTCGATCCTGGCCAGCCGCTTTTCAATGGCTCGTTGCCGCTTTATCTCGGCCTTCCGGGCCTTCCTTTCCTTCTTCTCCAGGCGCTTGAGGTCGGCCTCGGCATGCTTGAGCCGCTTGGTGGCCTCCCGGTCCGTCGTCGTGCCCTCGTCGTGGAGGACGGGGAGGTACTCGGGAGGCGGCGGGCCCCCCTCCATGGGAGGGGGCGGTGGCTGGGCGGCCTTCTCGATATCCCCCGCCTTCTTCCTCCGCCAAGCCATGGCCACGCCTCGCCAGGCTCATCATGGGCGGGACCGAGAATAAACCTTGGGGCGTGACCATATTGTCCCAACGCCTGCGTGACCAGAAGACCTATATCGGGCAAGGTGGTTCAATCGACCGGTCGGGGAGGGAAATGGCACCTGTGGACTGGAGGGTGATACCCCTCGAGACGATGAGCGCCGCCTGTGCGATGGCGCTGGAGGAGACCCTGATGGGGTCCGTGGCATCGGGTGGTCCTCCCACCGTCAGGTTCTGGAGGTGGGACCCCAGCGCGGTCACCGTGGGCAGGTTCCAGGAGGTGGAGGACGAGGTGGTCCTGCACCGCTGCCAGATGAGTGGCATCGACGTGGTCCGTCGCATGTCGGGTGGAGGCACCGTCTACCACGGCGCCGAGGGGGAGTTCGTGTTCAGCGTGACCGCACCCGAGGAGCTCCTCGCCCGCGACGTGGTCGGTGCCTACTCGCAGGTGCTGGCCCTGGTCATCGAGGCCCTTGATGACATGGGGGTGGAGGCCTGGGTGAAGGACGACAACAACGTCATGGTCGGGGACCTGAAGGTGTCGGGCAACGCGCAGCGCCGCGGCCGTGACGTTCTCCAGGTCCACGGGACCGTGCTCTGGGACGTGGACGAGGAGACGATGTTCTCGGTGCTCAAGGCCCGACCCGGGAAGGACGCCAAGGGTCGGGCGACGCCCTCTATGCACCATCCCGTGACGGGGATCCATGCCGTGACGGGGGCGTCCTACGAGGGGACCTACGAGCTGGTGTTCCAGAAATTGCTCAAGGGCCGGACCTACATCGTCACATCCTGGTCCGAGGGAGAGCTGGCCCAGGCCGAGGAGCTGGTGGTGTCCAAGTACGGGACCGACGAGTGGAACCTAGTCCTCTGACGGCTCATCCTTGACCAGGATCTCCCTCGGGTTCTCGAACAGGTACTTGAGGGTGTTGATGAAGCCCGCCACCTCGGCGCCGTCCACGATGCGGTGGTCGAAGCTGACGGACAGGCCCATCACCTTCCTGACGACTATCTCGCCGTCGACCACCCGGGGCACGTCCCGCATGCGGCCGATGCCCAGGATGGCCGCCTCGGGGAAGTTGATGATGGGCACGCCGTACATGCCGCCCACCGAGCCGTAGTTGGAGATGGTGAAGCTGCCGCCCTTGAGGTCCGCCAGGTCGATCTTCCGGCTACGGGCCCGCTCGGTGAGGCCCTCGACCTCCTTGGCGATCTGCCAGAGGTCCTTGTGCTCCGTCCGCTTGAGGACGGGCACCATCAGGCCGTCGTCGGTGTCCACCGCCACGCCGATGTTGGCGTACTCCTTGACGATGATGTCCGCCTCCTCCTCGTCCAGCTGGGAGTTGAGGGATGGGTGCTTCTGTAGCGCCTTCACCGTGGCCATGATGATGTAGGGCAGGAAGGTCAGGTGCACGCCCTGCTCGTCGGCCTCTGCCTTCATCTCCTTCCTGAGGTCCCAAAGGGCGGAGGTGTCCACCTCCTCCATCGCCGTGGCGTGGGGCGCGGTGTACTTCGACTCCACCATGTTGTCGGCGATGACCTTGCGGAGGCTCTTGAAGGGCTTGTGCTTGATGTGGCCATAGAAGTCGTAGTTCAGCTTGACCTTCATGGCCGGCTTGGTGGCTGCGGTGGCTGTGGGGGCTGCGGTGGCTGCGGCGGCCTGCATGGCCGCATGGGCGGCGTTCACGTCGGCCTCGGTGACGCGCCCACCGGAGCCGGTGGGGGTGACCGTGGCCAGGTCGACGCCCTTGTGCTTCGCGAACCGCCTCACCTTGGGTGTGGCACGGACCTTCCCTCCGGCAGCGCCGGTCGGGGCCGCGACCGGTGCGACGGCCGTCGGGGCCGGTGCGGCAGCGGTGGCGGGGGCAGCTGCGGGAGCGGGAACCGCTGGGGCCGGAGCCGGGGCCGCCGATAGCTCGGGGACCGCCTCTCCGGACTCGCCGATGACGACCAGGACCTGGCCCACCTGGATCACCTCGTCCTCCTTGACGTTGATCCTGAGGACCGTCCCTCCCACGGGGGCGGGCATCTCCACCACGGCCTTGTCCGTCTCGACCTCGGCCACGATCTGGTCCTCCTCGACCACGTCTCCCTCCTTGACCAGCCATTTCTTGACCGTTCCCTCGGTTATCCCTTCCCCGATGTCGGGGAACCTGAACTCGGTTACCAAGTGAGCACCTTCCTCATTCCTTTGATTATCCTGTCGACGTCGGGCATTGCCCAGTTCTCCATCTTGTAAAAGGGGAAGGGCACGTCGAAGCCCGTCACCCGTTCCGGTGGCGCGTCCAGCACGTCCATCAGGTCCTCGACCGCCCTGGCCGAGATCTCGGAGGCGAAGCCCAGCGTCCTGGGCGCCTCCTGAACTATCACCAGCCGCCCCGTCCTCTCCACCGACGCGTTCACCGTCGCCTCGTCGTAGGGTGCGATGGAGCGCACGTCGATGACCTCCGCCGAGATGCCCTTTTCCGCCACCAGCTCGGCTGCCTTCTCCAGCTTGGGCACCATGGAGCCCCAGCCGACCAGGGTCAGGTCGTCTCCCTCCCGGATGGTCCTTGCGACGCCGATGGGCTCGGTGAAGGGCTCCTCGGGCACCTCCATCTTCCCCAGGCGGTAGAGGCGCTTGGGCTCGAGGAACACCACGGGGTCGTGGTCGCGGATGGAGGCGATGAGCAGGCCCTTGGCGTCGTAGGGATTGGAGGGGATGACCACCTTCAACCCCGGCAGGTGGGCCAGCACCGCCTCGTAGCTCTCGGCGTGGTGCTCCAGGGCCCGGACGCCGCCGCCGTATGGCGCGCGTACCACCATGGGCACGTGGAACCGCCCCATGGTCCGGTTCCGGAGACGGGAGGCGTGGTTGCTCAGCTGGTCCACCGCGGGCCACATGAAGCCCATGAACTGCATCTCGGCCACCGGCCGCATACCGTAGAGGGCCATGCCGATGGACAGGCCCACGATCCCGGATTCTGCCAGGGGGGTGTCGATCACCCGTTCCTCGCCGAACTCGTCGAAGAGGCCCTCGGTGACGCGGAAGACGCCGCCGTTGACGCCGATGTCCTCTCCCAGGAGGATGACGTCGGGGTCGGCCTCCATCTCGTTCCGGAGGGCGGAGTTGAGGGCCTCGACCATGTTCATCTCGGTCACGGGAAGCCCCCCTGTATCTGGTCGGCATCCTCCTCGATCTCCCTGGTGGCGATGCTCTCCTCCAGGTACTCCAGCTGCTCCAGGAGGTTTTCCGGCATCTCCTCGTACATGTTCTCGAAGAGCACGCTGGGCTCCAGGTCAGGCAGGTTCTCCGCCTTCTCGATGGCGGCGGCGATGAACCCCTTGGCCTTCGCGTCCAGCTCGTCCTGCCACTCCGGGGTCCACGTTCCCCTGCCCTCCAGGTAGGCCCTGAAGCGCTTGAGGGGGTCGCGGTCCTCCCAGTGCCGCTGCTCCTCCTCGGTGCGGTAGCGGGTGGGGTCGTCGGCGGTGGTGTGCATCATCATCCGGTACGTGACGGCCTCGATGAGGGTGGCACCGTCGCCGGACCGTGCCCGGTCGATGGCCTCCCTGGTGACCATGTACATCGCGAGCACGTCGTTGCCGTCCACCTGGACGCCGGGGATGCCGTAGGCGACGGCCTTCTGTGCGATGGTGGCCGATGCGGTCTGCTTGCTCCGGGGGACGCTGATGGCCCACTGGTTGTTGTTGACCACCAGGACGAAGGGCGCCTTGAGCACGCCGGCCATGTTGAGGCCCTCGTGGAAGTCGCCCGACGAGGTGCCCCCGTCGCCTATGTACGCCAGGACCACGTCGGGCATCCCGTGGTACCTGATGGCGTGGGCGAAGCCCACACCCTGGGGCACCTGGGTGCCCACGGGCACGTAGATGGGAAGGCTGAGGGCGTCCTCGGGCACCAGGTTGCCCCGGGGGTCGCCCATGAAGTACATGAGGTCGTACTCGAGGGAGAAGCCGCGGATCATGTAGGCGCCCAGCTCCCGGAAGGCCGGGAACAACCAGTCGTCCTCCTCCATGGCGAGAGCGGAGCCCACCTGGGCTGCCTCCTGTCCCTTGCTGGGAGCGTACGTGCCCATGCGGCCCTGCCGCTGGAGCTTGACCGCCTTCTCGTCCGCGGCGCGGGTGAGGACCATCCACCAGTACATGTCCTTGAGAAGCTCCTCGGGAAGGTCGGGGTCCTCGCCAACGAGGTTCCCGTCCTTGTCCAGCACCTGGAACATCTTCCCCTCGAGGGGGTCGTGCTCGTCGATTATCATCCTCGCGTCTCCTGAACATGGATGCGGCATCGTGTCGATCGCGTCTTGGGGCGGATGACGTCTGGCCGTGCTCGGCCCCGTCACTGCTTGCCCTGTGCCCAGTCGCGGACCTTCTCGTATTCCTTGGGGCCGCAGAGGAACGCGCCGGTGTCGGTGTTCACCAAGAAGGGGACACCGCCGCACTTGCCCTGGCCCAGCTGGAAGAACTTCTGCTGGTTGGCGGAGTTGTGCCACACCTCCAGCTTCTCCACCTTGATGCCCTCCTCCTCTTCCAGCTGGTCGAGGAAGCCGGCCACCATCTTGCAGTGGTCGCATTCGGCCCCGTAGAATTCGATGAGTTCGTTTTCGCTCACGATATCACCTCACCCAAAATATCTTCGGGTTCGACTATAAGGCCCATCTATATATGATTTGAGCCTTCAAGTTCAGGGGGGAGTTAATTTTTAGGGCTTGCCCTCCGGGCATGGTTCGGAGCCAAGTTTATCATCCACTAGATAGTGTGTCTTGATAAGACGACCGGTGGACCAACTTCTTGTCACCAAAGGACCACCGGCAAGAGGCGATACAATGGAACACAAATGTTTAGAGCTGAAGTGCAGTGATGTCGGATTGCAGTGCGACTACGTTGCGAGGGGCCACACGATGGATGAACTCATGGAGAAGGCCAACAAGCATTCGGCCGAGGTTCATAAAAAGACCGAGTACTCCGATGAGGAGATGAAGGTCGTCATGGCCGCCATCAAGCACGACCAAGAGTGCTGAGCTAGCGCTCCAGACATCCCTACCGCCGACAGGTCACCCCGTCGGCACTATCCGGTCCCCGGTCACGCGCCGGGGACCACCTTTTTTTTCCTAAGCGCCCAGGGCCCTGAAGAACAGGGGCCAGAAGGGGTCCTGGACCGGTATGAACAGCTCTTCCATGGAGCCGTCGCGCCGCTGGATGGTCCGGACCGATTCGTCGTCGGTGCACCTACCGATGACCGATGAGGCGATCCCCACCCCGTCCAGGGCCTGGATCACGGCCTCGGTGCTGCCCGGGTCCACAGCGAGGAGCAGCGTGCCCTCGGCAATGGCCTCGAGCCCGTCGAACCCCAGGGCCTCCTCCACCATCCGGACCTCCTCGGGATGGACGAACAGGTTCTCGTCGATCTCCATGCCCACGCCGCTGGCGGCCGCAATCTCGTAAAGGCCCCCGCGGACGCCTCCCTCGGTGGCGTCGTGCATCGCGTGGACCCCCCCGGCCTCCATGGCGGTGAGGGCGTCCTTGACCACCGTCATCTCGCCGCACAGTGCCTTGGCCCTGTCCACCAGCTCCTGGGGGTGGTCCTCGAGCAGCTCGTCCTCCATGAGGACGGCCAGGATGCCCACCGCCTCGATGGCGGGGCCCTTGGTCATTAGCACGTCGTCACCGCCCCTGGCGCCCGCCGGCGTTATGTACTCGTCCTTGCCGCACACCGCGAAGACGGTGATGCCCCCGATGGTGGGGGACGCGAATCCTGGGTAGTAGCCGGTGTGGCCTCCCACGATGGCGATGCCCAGGTCGTCGGCGTTCTCGTGGATGGAATCGATGATGGTCCGGAAGTCCTCGTCGGAGGTCTCGGGCGGCATGAGCAGGGTGTAGGTCATGTACCGGGGCTTGACGCCCATGACCGCCACGTCGCTGGCGCCGATGTGCACCGTGTACCAGCCGAACATCTCCAGGGGTTGCTTGGGCACCGAGAAGATGGGGTCCTCCGCTATGATGAGGACCTTGTCGTCGCCTATGTCTATCACACCGGCGTCCACTCCCGTGAGGGGTGGCACCACCACAGTGTCGTCCTGCCTGCCGAGCCGCTGCTTGATGAAGGACTCGAAGGTGTCCAGGTCTATCTTGCCAACCTTGCCCATGGTCTCATCCTCCCCTCGATGTTACAAATGCTCGGGTACCTAGCGAGGTACCCCATCGGAATGGTGAGCAGCAGGTCACTGGTGATTAATCTTTTCCCAATGCGCACCATGTTCTCAGTCGTAGGTCCTCGGACCGCACATTCAGACCGATTCACGCAAAAAGGTATTTAATGAGCCTCTCGATACTGAGGGGCCAAGCGGCCAGGGGATACCAATATGGAGACATCGAGACTGCCCATGGACGGACGGGCGTTCGTCATCACGCTGGTAGCGCTATCGCTGCTCTCGATGACCCTTGCCCCTTGGACCTACCCCTCCACTGTTATGGCCGACGGGACGGATTGTCCCCCTCCAGACTTCTCGATGGGCACCTCGGTGTTCCACCAGATCATCATGTTGCAGGGGAACGATCCCGACACGGAGACGCAGGAGGCCAAGGGGAACGTGCAGATGATCCAGAGGACCTACTGGAGGATCCCTTGGGATTCTGATGAGGTCTACATGTCCGTGCCGACCGATGCCGCGGACCTCTCCTTGGACCACGTGGATTCCGTCCCTCATCAGGGCTCGTCCGTGTTCATCCCGGGCAGGTACAGCCTTTCACATAACCCTGACGACCCCCCGGAGACGGGCAGGGTGTCCGGTGGGGACTTCGATGGCTTCTACTACTGGAGATTCCCGTCGATGGCCGACAGGGACACCGATGCGACCCTGGCGTTCAACACCACGGAGGACTTCGAGGACTACGATGACAACTTCACCGACCCGGAGGAGTGGGAGATATCCAACGGGACCCTCACCTTGGCGGGGAACGTATCCTCCGCCACCTACACCAGCAAGATGTACCTGGGCGGTGAGGGCATCAAGAGCGTCAACCTGACGTACGATGGGCTCGTCATGGAAAACATGTCCCTCGAGATCACCATCGACAACGGTACCACGTGGATGACCGTCGAGAACGGCAAGACGGTGACCACCGAGGAGGAGGAGGGGAACGAGTTCCGCTGGCGGGTGACGATGACCCAGAACGTGTCGGACCCCCTTCCACCCGTCCTTGACGTGGTCACCGCGGAGGTCGAGTTCACCCCACCCTGGACGGAGATCTGGCTGGAGGCGAGCTACTCCATGTGGATACCGAAGGAGGGGCTGGTGTTCGACCTGCAGTTCCCCTTCGATCCCGAGACCCCTGGCCTCATCTTCGTGTCCTACGTGGACCTGGACGTGGAGCTGACGGTCACCGGCATGGAGGTGACCCGCACTCCCGGTGGCAAGTACCCTGACAAGGCGACCTACACCCACATGATGTCCACCTACACTTGCACCGTAACCTTCGAGTTTACCTACCACGTCGAGCCCGGGACCGACCCTGACCTCCCGTGGCTCCTGTACGTAATTCCGCTGGTGCTGGTGGTCCTCATCGGCCTCCTCTACTACTTCTCGACGGGATCGGGCAAGGAACCCTCCGAGGATGAGCCCGGGGAGGATGGGGACGAGCCCGATGGGGAGGATGGTGACGGGACGGACCTCGATGACATGGACGGGGCGGAGCTGGAGGAGCGCAAGGCCATGCTCCTTGGCTCGATAAAGCGCCTCGAGCAGGAGCACGCCGAGGGCACGGTCGGGGACGAGGAACTGGAGATCCGTCGTGACATGTACAAGAAGGAGGCCGTCGAGGTCATGAGGCGCCTTCACGAGATGACGTCCGAGGACGACTGAGTTCATATAGAGGATGTGAACATGGTATCATGGGGAAAAGGGCTGGCCATCACGTTGAGGCCCATCGTCAGCATGGTGACCATACCGTGGACGGCGGGCATGGCCGTGCTCGCGGCCTTCCTCTACGGCGACTTCGGTTCCGGCATGTGGTCGGACGGTGACTTCTACCTCACCCTGGTCCTGGTGATGTTGGCCTCCTGGCTCGGGGTCACCGCGGGATATGCGCTCAACGACTACTTCGACTACCGGGTCGACCTTGCCAACCCGGTCCGGATGGACAAGGCGGCGAACCACGGAGTGTCCCGGAGGGACCTGCTCACCTACGCCGCCGTCCTCGGCCTACCGTCGCTGCTGATATGGCTGTACCTCAGCCCCCTGGCCTTCATGGTGGCCATCGTCCAGCTCCTGTCCATCCTCGCCTACTCTGGATGGGCGAAGGCCCGGACGCCGTACTCCAACATGTTCGTCGTCATTCCCACGGCCCTCATGCCAATCACCGTGTTCTTCGTGTACACCCCAGACCTGGTAATGGAGGCGGTCCTCCTCGCCTCGGTCAACGGCGTGTTCGAGCCCGGGTTCACCTGGTCAGGCGTCTGCCGTGACGTCGACTCCGACCGGAGGCTGGGCATCCCCAGCCTTCCCATCGTCAAGGGAGTGCCGGCGGTGGCGAACATGGTTCTGGTGGTCTGGATCGGTGTCGTCACGTTGACCGCGGTCACCTGGTACTACACCGACCTGGGGGCCATCTTCCTGGTGGGCGCGATGTTCGCCGCTCTTTGGCTAGTGGTCGCCGGCATCGCATTCGTGAAGGACCCCACGCCCCAGATGGGAGGTGTGACCTTCCTCAAGTCCATCCTATGGTTCTGGGTATTCAGCATCTCGTTGATACTGGACACGCTGTTCAATATACAGCTGCTCTGAACCGAGTGGGTGGGTGGCTTAGCAGCCCTGGTCCACGTCCCTGTAGACCTTGTCGTCATAATCACGACCGATTATGGCCTCCCATTCGGCGATGGGCTGGACGGTGCGCTTCCACTCGAAACGGGTGGAGAGCTTGCGGAGGTGGGCGAGCTCGGAGACCATTATCTTGCTCGCACCGTCCAGATCGGCCACGTGCTTCTCGACGAAGGCGTTCAGGGAGGTCAGGTTCTCGGTGAGGACGACCATGGTGACGTGCTGCCCGTTGTCGTTCATGATGTATGCCACCATGGTGATGGTGAAGGCGTTGTCCCCCAGCTCCACCATCTGCTTGTAGATGCCCTTGCAAGTGGAGGGCTCGCATGCCACCGTCACCGCGAAGCGCTTCAGGTCGCCGATGTCGTCGGGAGGGGGGAAGAAGACGGGCCTCACCAGGTTGTCGACCTTCACCGCCTCGACCTCGTCCCTCGTCCGGATGTGCTTCTTGATGAACTCGGACAGGGCCGCCGTGCCCTTCGAGTCGATGATCAAGCTGGTCTCACCAGTGTTGAGGGACTTGTACACGAACATCGGCGTGATGTCTGCGGACTGCATGCCATCGTACGTGCTCAGAACGTACTCGAGGAACTTGTCCTTCCCCACGGAGGTTCGCACCTTGGTGATGTACATGTCATGATGGGGCTCTATCACACGGTCCTCTTTTCCAGGCATGGCCTATCCCTCCTGATCGCGTCTTACCGACGGGTGTTCCGAAGCCACAGGCACCGGACACCCATCTGGTTCCGGCGACCCCTCCTGGTCACCATTATCTTACCAGGAACATGGTCGATACCGCCATGTAGCTTCGTCGAACCATGGTTGTCCAAATATTTAATCATTGTTCCGAGGAGTGAACATACGTCCATGGTTTAAAGAAATGAGCGAACATCTGATGAGAACCGAAAGGTATAATATCAGACGTTACCTTCACTGGACAACCCCGGAGGCAGAAGGATGCAACACAAGGATTACGATTTCCCCGAGGATGTCAAATACCATGCCGAGCACATGTGGGCCAGGGTCGAGGACGACCTGGTCGTGGTGGGTATCACTGACTTCGCCCAGAAGCTCGCTGGCGACATCGTGTACGTCGACATGCCCATGGAAGGGGACGATGTCACCAAGGACAAGCCCTTCGGCACCGTCGAGACGGGTAAGTGGGTCGGCAAGATATATGCCCCTGTGTCCGGTGAGGTGGAGGAGTACAACGAGGAGGTCGAGGACGATGCCCTCATCATCAACGAGGACCCGTACGACGGCGGGTGGATCATCAAGATCCGGCCCGAGGACATGTCCGACCTCGATGGCCTCATGAGCGCCGCGGACTACGTCAAGGTGGTCGACGCCAAGCTCGAGGAGATCGACTAGGTCCTCCACAGCAGGCGAGCCCCCGATATCAACTCGAACGGTCCAGCCCTGGGCCTTTCGCGCGCTCCCCTCGGTGGATCTTCGTGGGGACGCGTTCCCAACGGACCTTCTCGTTGGACCTACTCGCCGACTACCTCGAAGCCCTCGGTCTCCACGAAGCACGTGAAGGGAGGAGCCTCCTCCAGGTCCCGTCCGGCCTGGTAATCGAACAGGTCTTGGATCCTCCTGTTCATGCCGGCGTACATCTCCACCAGGGGGATGTCGCTGGGGCATGCGCTCTGGCACTGGCCGCACATCACGCAGGCCGTCATCACGTGTGCCATGCGCACCAGGTGGAACTCCACCGTCTCCACGGGCATCCGGAGGCTGCCGCGACGCTTGGCCTTGTCCGCCAGGGACCCCGCGGTGGGGTTGAAGGCGTCGGTGTCCAACAGGCACTCCTTGCAGTAGCACACCGGGCACACGTTCTGGCAGTTCATGCACTTGATGCAAGGTGACAGCGCTGCCAGGAACTCGCCCAGGTCGGAGTACTTCTCCCGGGACCTCTCCTCCTGCTCGTCCCAGGCCTTCTCGCCGTCGTCGATGACCTCCTTGACCGCCCCCTTCCGGGCGTCGGTCAGCTCGGTCGCCTTGGCCTCGAGGCCCTCGGCGAAGGCCTGACCGCTGTCGCTGTTGGCGACGAGCATCACCGTGCCGTCCTTCACACCGAAGGTCGCCAGGGAGACGTCCACGGGGTCCATCGCGACCCTCGACCTGCAGATGCTGCATGCCAGGCGCTCGGTGACGGCCACGCCGTCGGCTACCTGGGAGTACTCCTTGAGCTCCACGGTGCCCTCGCAGTCGGGGGCCAGCAGGACCACGTGCTCCAGCTCTATCTGCTTGAGCTTGGCCAATTCCACCACCGCCCGGCTCTCGCAGGGCTTGAGCACGGCGGCTATCTTGAGGGGGTCGCCCCCCGGCTCGGTGAGCCTGACCAGGTCCTGGGGCCCGAACTGGGGCATCGCCCTCGCGAAGGGCACGGAGGCATCCAGGTCCTTGGGATAGGTGGTGAACATGTTGACCATACCGGAGCGGCCCGGGCCCTCGGCGGGCACCAGCACGGCGTCCACGATGCCCTTCTCCAGGGCGACGCGGAGCAACCGGCGCACGGCCTCGTTGCGGTCCTCTCCCTTTTCCAGGTCCCATGAGAATGCTACGGTCATCCTTCGCACCTCCTAGAGCAACCTCTCCTTGGCCAGGGGGTTCGGTCCCAGCTCCCGCAGCGTCTGGTCGAAGGTGCTGACCACCTTCGCGAACTTGCCCGACTCGCTGGCCGAGACCCATTCCAGGTGGAGCCGGCGGGGGTCTATGCCCACGCCCTCCAGGACCTCCTTCAACACCGCCACCCGGCGGCGGGCCTTGTAGTTGCCGTTCAGGTAGTGGCAGTCGCCCAGGTGGCAACCCCCGATGAAAACGCCGTCCGCGCCTTCCAGGAGGGCCTTCAGTATGTAGGCGACATCGACCGAGCCGGAGCACATCACCCTGATGGGGATGAACTCCGGGGTGTACTGGAGCCTGCTGACACCCGCCAGGTCGGCGCCGGTGTACGAGCACCAGTTGCAGAGGAAGCCCACGATGCGGGGGTTCCATTCCTCGGAGGCCTCCCCGCCCGTGGCGTCGTCGGTCGTCTCCTTCTCCTTTCCCTTGCTGCTGTCCGCCATTTCAGCCCTCCGTTGAGAGTGTGGTTACCGTGTCATCGTTGGTGATCATCATCGTTCGCCTCCCGAGGCCATCTCTATCTCCTGCACCAGCTGGTCGTCGGAGAAGCCAGAGAGCCGTATCGCCGTGCTGGGACACGTCGCGTGGCAGTTGCCACAACCCCAGCATCGTCTGGGGTCGACGACCGCGACCCGGTACTTCCTGCCCGTGCGCAGGTCCGTCCGCTCCTCCAGGTTGACGGCGTCGTACTCGCAGACCTCGACGCACTGGCCGCAGCCCACGCAACGCTCGTCGTCCACCTCGGCGATGTTCTCGGCCAGCTCGATCTGGTCCCTGCGCAGCACCGCGTCTATGGACAGGGCGGCCTCCCGGCCGTCCCGGACGGCGTACCGGATGCCACGGGGTCCCGCCGCGCAACCCACAACGTAGACCCCGCGTCGGTCCCAGAGGCTGTAGGTGGTGTTGTCCTCACCGATGTAGCCGTCCTCGTCCAGGGGGACCCCCAGCATCCTGCTGAGCTCCGCGGTCCCCTGGGCGGGGAGCTGGCCCACCGAGAGGACCACCAGGTCGGCCTCGGCCTCCACGGGCTCGCCGATGTCCATGTCCTCGTAGGACAGGGTGAGGTGGTCGCCCGCGGACTGTATCTGCACTACGCGGCCACGGGAGAACAGCACCCCCGCCTCCTGGGCGGCCAGGTAGTGGCGCTCGAAGCCCCTGTAGGGGCCGCGCATGTCCATGTAGTGGATGTTGACGATGGTGTCGGGGAGCATCTCCTTGAGGTCCATCGCCTGTCCGATGGCGTACGTGCAGCAGACCAGGGAGCAATCGATGGTCCCGTGGTGCACGTCCCGGGAGCCCACGCACTGGAGGAAGTGAATGCTCTCGGGGACCTTCCCGTCCGAGGGACGGCGCAGGGGCTGCCAGGCGTGGTCCTCCTTGCGCTGCCAGTCGATGATCTCCTCCAGCTCGAGGAACGTTATGACGTCGGGATGGTGGGGAAGGAGCTCGGGCATGTCGGAGGGGTCGTAGACCACGTTGCCCGTGGCCACCACCACGGCGCCCACCTCGAGGAGGCGTGAGGAATCCTTGCCGTACACCTCCACCTGGTAGCCACCGATGCCTCCCTTGACACCCCTGACCTCGCTTCCGAACATGATGTCGATAAGGGGATGGGAGGTCACCAGGTCGATCCGGGGGGTGAACTGGCAGTCGCGACAGCTCTGGGGGCAGCACCCATCGGGCTTGCAGTCCTGGGTGGGATAGGTGCGGGACAGCTGGTGGGTCCTCCCGCCCAGGGCGTCGGTCATCTCGACCAGGTAGACCTGGCGTCCGAAGTCCGCCAGGTCCCATGCCGCCTGCATCCCGGCGACGCCGCCGCCGATGACCAGCACCGACTGCATCGCCTCGACGCGCTGGGCCTTCCTGTCGACCCCCAGGTCCGCCCTGGCAAGGGCCGACTCGATCATTATCCGGGCCCTCTTCCTGGCGGCCCCCTTGTCCTCGGTGACGTGGACGCACTGCTGGACCAGGGGCACCAGCTCCACGCGGTCCGGCCGGATGTCCACCCTCGAGGCCCTCCCGCGCCAGACCGAGCCATGGGTCCGCTCGCTGGGGCCGGCGACGATCAGGGCCTCCGCCCCGGTCTCCTCGACCAGCTCCGCCAGGGCAGCCCCGGCGTCGGGACCGCAGAGCCTGGGGTCAGACCTGGCCCACACCAGGTCGTCGGGGGAATCCAGGTCCTTCGCCATGGAGCCGGTGTCCAGCATCTCCTCCATCTCCTCGTCGCACGGGAGCAGCAGCAGCAGCTTCGGGAGCTTCGTGACCCTCCTTAGACCCGACATGTCAGGCACCTCCTCGCGCCGGTAGCAGCGCATCCTCGATCATGTTGACGATCTGGTCCTTCTCGAACTTGGGCGAGACGGGGGCACCGGACGGGCAGACGGCGGCGCAGGTGCCGCAGCCCTTGCAAAGCACGGTGTTGACCGTCGCCACGCCCATCTCCTCGTCCACGGTGATGGCGTTGTAGGCGCAGTTCTCCTCGCAGGTGCCACAGCCGGTGCAGCGGGCGGGGTCGACCCAAGAGGGGAGGCCCTCGGGCAGCACCGTGGGGTTGGCCAGGATGGTCGCGGCCCGGGATGCGGCGCCGATGGCCTGGGCGATGGCCTCGCCCAGGAACTTGGGCGAGTGGCAGCTGCCGGCCAGGAAGATGCCGTCGGTGGCGAAGTCCAGGGGCCGGATCTTCATGTGGGCCTCCAGGAAGTAGCCGTGCTCGGTCAACGGCACCTTGAGCATCGACCCCAGCTCGTGGGAATCGTCGTAGGGTACCGTGGCGGCGGCGAGCACCACGGTGCCCATCCGGCGTCGGACCCGCTTCCGGCCCACCAGGTCGACCCACTCGACGGCCAGGTCCTTGCCCTCCCTGGAGACGACGGGGGGTCGCGCGCTGTCGAACCGGGCGAACTGGATGCCCATCTCCCTCGCCCTTTGGTACGCCAGTTCCCGATGTCCGTAGGTCCGGAGGTCGCGGTAGAACATTATCACCTCGGTCCCGGGCGACTGCTCCTTGATGTGGATGGCGTTCTTGAGGGCGGTGGAGCAGCACACCCGTGAGCAGTACTCCCGCTCGGGGATGCGCGAGCCCACGCAGTGGATGAAGGCGACGGGCCCCTCCAGGGGGAAGGTCCCCTTGTCGATGGCCTCGCCCGCCTGGATGGCGGTCATCACGCGGTCGTCCTCGCCGAACAGGTGCTCGCCCTCGGGCTCCAGCTCGAGGGCCCCGGTGGCCACGATGATCGCGCCCACGTGGTGGGTCACGTCGCCCGCTGGAGTTCGGATGGTGGCGTCGAAGTTGCCGATGACGCCGGCCAGGTCGACCAGCTCGGAGGACAGGACGACCTCCACGATGGGGTCGGCCTCCACCCGGGCCACCATGTCGGCCAGGGCCTCCTTCGGGTCCTCGTCCTCGAGCAGGTGGGGGAGCCTGTGCAGGTTCCCGCCCAGGCGGTCCTGGCGCTCGACCAGCACGGCGCGGATGCCCTGCCCGGAGAGGGCAAGGGCGGCGGCGATGCCCGCGGGCCCTCCGCCCAGGACGATGCCCGCGGGGGTCACCTCGGACGGCTCCTTGTGGACGGGTATCGAGTGGCGCACCTTGTCCACCGACATCGCGACCAGGCGCTTGGCCTTCCGGGTGGCGGCGTCGTGGTCGGCCTGGTGCACCCACGAGACGTGCTCGCGGATGGACGCCAGGTCGAACAGGTGCGGGTTGAGGGCCGCCTCCGAGATGGTGTTCTGGAAGAGGGGCTCGTGGGTCCGGGGCGTGCAGCTGGCGACGACCACGCGGTTGAGGCCCAGCTCGGCCACCTTCTCCTTGATCTTGTCCTGGGTGTCCTGGGAACAGGTGTAGAGGTTCTCCTCGGCGTACACCACGTTGGGCAGGCCCTTGGCGTACTCCACCACGTCGGGCACGTCGACGACCGACCCTATGTTGATGCCGCAGTGGCACACGAAGACACCGATCCTTGCCTCCTCCTTGGAGATGTCCCGCTCCTCTGGAAGCTCCACGGGGGTGGTCTCGGTCCCCCTCGACACGGCCACTATCTCCTCCGCACGGGCGGCGGCCGCCGAGGCCTGGGCGACGGTGTCCGGGATGTCCTTGGGTCCCTCCAGGGCTCCGCAGACGTACACACCCGGCCTGGTGGTGTCCACGGGGGAGAAGATGCCCGTCCTGGCGAAGCCCAGTTCGTCCAGCTCGATGCCGAAGGTCTCGGCCAGCTCCTCGGAGTTCTCCGGGGGGTCCAGGCCCGTCGAGAGGACGACCAGGTCGAAGGCCTCCTCCTTCTGGATGCCTCCCTCGTCCTCGTAGGTGAGGCTAAGGTCCCTGGTCAGCGGGTCCTCCCTGACCTCGCCTATGCGGCAACGGGTGTACTTGACCTTGTAATCGTCCTTCGCCCGGTTGTAGTACTCCTCGAAGGCCTTGCCGTAGGTCCGCATGTCCATGTAGAAGATGTGGCAGTCCACGTCCTGGCGGCCCAGGTGCTCCTTGGCGATGATGGCCTCCTTGGTGGCGTACGTGCAGCACACAGAGGAGCAGTAGGGGCGGCCGTGGTGGGGGTCTCGGGAACCCACGCACTGGAGCCAGGCGATCTTCTTGGGGTGCTTGCCGTCGGACGGGCGCAGGACCTCCCCCGCGTACGGACCGGAGGCGGACAGGATGCGCTCGAACTGCGGCGCGGTGACCACGTTGGGGAAGCGGCCCCACCCGTACTCGGGCCTGGAATCTGCAGGGATCTCGGAGTACCCTGCTGCCAGCACCACGGCTCCCACCTCCATGTCCACCTTCTCGGGCTCCTGCAGGTAGTCCACGGCGTGGGCGGGGCAGACCTCCTCGCACAGGCCGCAACCGATGCAGGAATCCCGGTCGATGGAGTAGAGGAGGGGCACCGTCTGGGGGAACAGCACGTTGACCGCCGTCCGGTCCCCCACGGCCTCGTCGTACTCGGAGATGGCCTCGACGGGGCAGTACTGTCCGCAGAAACCGCAACCGGTGCACGCGTCGGGGTCGATGAAGCGGGGTCGCTCCACGATGCGGGCGGTGAAGGCGCCCGCCTCCCCGTCCATCGAGGTGACCCGGGCGTTGGTGTGGAGCCTGATGTTGGGGTGGCGGCCCACCTCCACCAGCTTGGGCGCCAGGGTGCACATGGCGCAGTCGTTGGTGGGGAAGGTCTTGTCCAGCTTGGACATCCATCCCCCGATGCCGGGCTTGTCCTCGACCACGTGGACGAGGATATCGGTGTCCGCCAGGTCCAGGGCGGCCTGCATGCCGGCGATGCCCGCGCCTATCACCAGCACCGTTCCCACGGGGCCGGTGCGAGGTCCTTCGGCCTCGGGGGCGGTCCCGGGGGCGGTCCCGGGGGCGGTCTCGGGGACCTCCCCGGGGGTCTCCGGGCCATCGGGGTCGACCGCATCTTCCATCCGGGTCTCCTCCTCGGCGGTCATTCGACCTCCACCCCCGTCGCCTTGTAGAGGGGCGACCGGTCCCTGTGACCGGCCATCGCCACCTTCCCCTTGTATCGTAACCTCTGGACGTGCCTGAAGACCTCGGCGGTGTCCACGCCGATGACCTCGGCCATGTCCTCCACCGACGCCGGGCCCTGGACGGTCAGCTCGATGATCTGGGCGCGGATGAACTCGTCACGGAGCACCCGTTCCATCACCTCGCCCCATTCCTCTCGGGACCGCTCCTGGCCATAGGCGTCGCCCTCCTCGAGGATCTGGCGTTGGCGACCCATCAGCCACCTCAGGCGGAAGTCGCCCATCTCTCGCAGGGCCGAGCGCAACTTGAACCGCAGGTTCTCGTCCTCGGGGACGGGGGTTGGTCCCATCGACCTGATGTGTTCGGTGAACTCGCCCACCACCTCGGCGAAGCGCTGGCCCTCGGAGGCCGAGACCCATTCGTACCTGAAGCGACCGTCCAGGCCCGCAGCGCGCAGCACCACCAGGAGCGCCTCGAACTTCTCCCGCGCCTCCAAGTTGCCGCTCTGGTAGTGGCAGTCCCCGGGATGGCAGCCAAGGGCCAGGACGCCGTCGGCCCCCTCCAGCAGGGTGTAGAGCACCAGCTGGGGGTCCACGCGGCCCGAGCACATGACCCGCACCACGCGGATGTTGGTCGGGTACTGGATGCGGCTGATGCCTGCCAGGTCGGCCCCGGCGTACGAGCACCAGTTGCACAGGATGCCCACGATGTAGGGCTCGAAGGTCTCCACAGGGGCGGTCCCCCCGGGGGCGGTCCCCTGGGCGGTCTCCTCCTCGTCGACCTCCCCTTCCACGGTCCCCTCCACCGCCTTCCTCTCCTCGGTCATTCGGCATCACCCCCCACCAGGGCGTGGAGCTGTGCCTTCAGCTGCCCGTCCCTGAAGTGCCTGACGGATATCGACTGGGTGGGACAGGAGGCGGCGCACAGGCCGCAGCCCTCGCACAGGGCCCGGTTGACCTCGGCCTTGTTCTCGTCGTTCTTGGTGATGGCATGGTAGGGGCACAGGCTCACGCACAGGCCGCAGCCGATGCAGGTGTCCGCGTTGATCTCCGAGGTGTTGGTGCCCATGGCGACCCATCCCTTCCCGATGGGCACCATGGCCTTCATGGCCGCGGCGGCACCACCGGTGGCGGCCTCGGTGATGTTCATCGGGGCCTGGCAGGTCCCCGCCAGGTAGATGCCCTCGGTGTTGGTCTCCACCGGGCCCAGCTTGGGATGGCGCTCCAGGAGGAAGCCCTCGGCGTCCTTCGGCAGGCGCAGCATTCCCCGGATGTCGGCGATGGCCTGGACGGGCCGCAGGCCCACGGCCAGGACCACGCGGTCCACCCTGCGCTGGACGGTGCGTCCCACCAACTCGTCTCGGAACCTGACCGCCTTGCCGTCGTCGATGACCTCGGGCGGGTGCTCGGGGTCGTAGCGGGCGAACAGCACACCCGCCTCGCGGGCCCTGCGGTAGGCCTCCTCGCCGGCGGCGGCGTAGGCCCTGATGTCCCTGTAAAGGACCATCACCCGGTTGCCCGCCTCGGCCAGCTCGGTCGCCTGCTGCAGCGACGCCTGGCAGCAGTAGCGGGAGCAACCCCGCTCCTCGTTGCGGCTGCCGACGCACTGGATGAAGGCCACGGTCTCGCCCTCCGGGGGCTTGGTGAGGACCTCCTCCAGCTGGAGGTTGGTCATTACCATCGGAGCGCCCCAGCCGAACTCGCCCTCGGCGGGCTCGTAGGGCTCGGCGCCCACGGCCAGGACGAGGACGCTGGTGGTGCCCTCGACGGGCTCGTTGTCCGGGTTGCTGAGGGTGTAGTTGAAGTTGCCGATGTAGCCGTCGATGGCCACCAGCTGGTGACCGGTGAGGACGTTGACGCCGGCTTCACGGACGGCCCTCTCGAGGCGGTCGGCGATCTCCGACCCAGGTTCGCCCTTGGGGAAGGTGGTGGTCAGCTCCCGGGGTCGACCGCCTATGCGGTCGGTGATCTCCACCAGGGTGACCTCGGCGTGGGGCGCCAGGACCAATGCAGCGGCCATGCCTGCGACCCCGCCGCCCAGCACCAGCGCCGATGCCGGCACCTCGACCGTGCCTCCGCCGAGGGGCTCCAGCTCGTGGGCGCGGGCCACGGAGGCACGTACCAGGTCCTTGGACTTCACCGTGGCCTTCTCGGGCTCCGCCTGATGGGCCCAGCTGCACTGGTTGCGGATGTTGGCCATGTCGATGAGGTTCGGGTCCAGCCCCGACGCCATGAGGGTGGACTGGAAGAGGGGCTCGTGGGTGGAGGGCGAGCACGCCGCCACCACGACCCTGTTCAGTTTCTCCCGCTTGATGGTCTCCGCCATGGCCTCCTGGGCGTCCTGGGAGCAGGTGTAGACGTTCTCCTCGACGTGGACGACGCCTGGGAGCTGCCTCGCATGCTCCGCCACCGCCGGGCAATCCACCACGCCGGCGATGTTGGAGCCGCAGTGGCACACGAAGACGCCGATGCGGGGCTCCTCCTCGGGGTCGGTGTAGGGGACGTCGGGGGTGGCGATCTCCTCGCGGGATCCCACCATATGCGCCAGGGCGGCGCCCGCGGCCGCGGAGGCCTGGGCCACGCTGTCGGGGACATCCTTGGGTCCCTGGGAACAGCCCGCCAGGAAGATGCCCTCCCTGGTCGACCGGGTGCCCGAGGGGTCCCCCTCGTCGGAGGCCATGAAGCCCATCTCGTCCAGCTCCAGCCCGAGGGTCTCCGCCAGCTGGGAGGTGCCGGCCGACGGCTCCAGCGCCACGCCCAGGACGACCAGGTCGGCGGGGACCTCGTGGACGCGTCCCCCGCGGTCCTCGGCCACGACGACGAGGCCGTCGCCCTCGACGGGTCTGACCTCGGAGGCGCGGCCGCGGATGAACTCGATGCCGTCCTCCTCGGCCCTGTCGATGTATGCGTCGTAGCCCTTGCCGTAGGCCCGGAGGTCCATGTGGAGCATGGTGGCCTGCATGTCGGGATGGTGCTCGCGGGCGATCATCGCCTCCTTAACCAGGTACATGCAGCAGACCCGGGAGCACTGGGGAACGCCGGACCTGGGGTCCCGCGAGAGGGCGCAGTGGACGAAGACCGTCCTCCTGGGCACCTCACCGTCGGAGGGCCTGACGACGTGGCCCTCGGTGGGGCCCGACGAGGAGAGCATCCTCTCCAGCTCGAGGCCGGTGATGACGTCGGGGTGGCGCCCGTAGCCGTACTCGGCACGGACCGAGGGGTCCACCTGCCTGTAGCCCGTGGCCACGATGACGGAGCCCACGTCCAGGACGTGCTCGATGGGCTGCTGTTCATAGTTGATGGCGTTCGCCTGGCAGACCTTCTCGCACAGGCCGCACTTGTCCTTGGTCAGCTTGAGGCAGTGTTCAGGGTCGATGACGTACTTGAGGGGGACCGCCTGGGGGAACGGGATGTAGACGGCCTTGCGCTTGGTCAACCCCATGTCGAACTCGGAGTCCACCTTGCTGGGGCACTTCTCGGTGCACTCGCCGCAGGCGACGCACCGGTCCAGGTCCACGTACCTGGGCCTCTCGCGGACGCGGACCTTGAACGCACCCGCTTCCCCATCGAGGGAGACCAGGTCGGAGTTGGTCAGGAGGGTTATCCTGGGGTGACGGCCAGCCTCCACGAGCCTCGGGCTCAGGATGCAGGCCGAGCAGTCGTTGGTGGGGAAGGTCTTGTCCAGGCGGATCATGTTCCCGCCCAGGGACGGGCTCTTCTCCACCAGGTGCACCCTGACCCCGGCATCAGCCAGGTCCAGGGCTGCCTGGACCCCGGCGACCCCTCCTCCCAGGATGAGGACGCCGGAGGTCATGACTCGGACCCCACCTCCTCGAGTTTGGCCAGCAGGTCCTTCGCCTTGACGCGGTTGAGCTTGAAGCCCAGGTCCTCGATGGGGTCGAGGCCCATGGCCAGGCCCAGCAATTGCGTGTAGGGCAGGACGGGGACCTTGTACTTCTCCTCCGCCAGGCGCTCTGCGGCCTTCTGGTTGTGGTCGTACATCACGCCGCAGAAGGCGCAGTGCATCTCCATGCAGTCGGCCTCGGCGTCCACGATGCTCCTCATCTTCTTGGCGATCAGGGTGTAGCTGTCGACCTCCCGGTACCCCAGGATGGCGCCGCCGCAGCACAGCATGCGTTCGGAGTAGTCCACGGACTCGGCGCCGGTGACCTCCACCAGCTCGTCCACGGTGTGGGGCATCTCGGGGTTGTCGGGTCCGCCCACGATCTCCGAGGGCTTGAGGTAGTGGCAGCCGTAGTGGACGGCGACGCGGATCCCGTCCAGGGGCCTGACCACGTGCTTCCTCAGCTCCTCGAGGCCGATGTCCTCGTGGAAGAACCTCATGATGTGGCGGACCTTGGACTTCCCCGTGAACTCGAGGTCCATCTTCTTGAGGCGTACGTTGACCTCCTTCCTCAGCTCCTCGTCCTCCAGGAGCATCGCCCGGGTGCGCAGGAGGGAGCCCGAGCAGGCGGAGCAGATGGCCAGGATGTCCAGGCCCTCGCGCTCTGCGACGGCCAGGTTGCGCGCTCCCATGGTGATGGCGGTGTCGTGGTCGGCGGACTCCACGGGGTAACCGCAGCACGCGAACTCGTCCTGGTCGACGACCTCGACGTCCAGCTTGTCGAGGACGGACCGGGTGGCCCGGTCGTAGTTGAGGGTCCTGACGGGGGCGTTGCATCCCAGGAACAGTGCGAACCTGTACTTGGACATCAGGCGTCACCCCCCTCTCCGTCCTCCTCCTTCGAGGGGCGGGGCTTGGCCTTGGAGAGGGTGTCGATGAGACCGGTGTCCTCCAGGATCCCCCTGTGGACGTCGGCCGGTACGTGGCGGGGCGGTAGTCCCGCCTTCTCCCTCTTCTCGTTCTCGAACTCGCCGATCTCCATGATGATGCCGTGCTCGGCCACCATGTCGACGATGACCTTCACCGTGGGGTGCGGGTAGCCCTCCTCGACGGCCACGTTGCGGAACGCGGTCATGAGGTCGGTGATGCGGACGTCCTGAGGGCACCTCTCCTGGCAGATGTAGCAACCGGTGCAGAGCCATATGAAGTCCGACCGCAGCACCTCGTCCTTCAGTCCCAGCAGCGCAAGGCGTATGATGCGACGGGGGTTGAACTCCTCGTCGATGGCCCTGATGGGGCAGCTGGCGGAGCAGGTGCCGCAGGCGTAGCAGTCCAGGATGTGCTCCCCACCGGGGGTGGCAGCGACCCTCTTCGCGAAATCCGGGTCGATGTCGTCGTCGGTGACGAGGGGGTAGTCCTCAATGGCGTCCTCGGGCAAGTAATCACCTCAAATGGTCCTCGACAGTAATGCGCCCCGCCCCTCTCCCCTCCGGACAAGGGTCGGGTGTGCAGGGAATGTTGTACCGTATAGATAAATCGAACCGACCGTGGAAAGGGGGGAGACGGCACCGGGACCGGGTACGAAGGGCATCGCATTCCTCTCCCTACCAGCGTCTGGACGGGCGGTCATCGATATACCATGACCCGCACCTCAATCGCCCCTAATAATCTTTCTGCCATTTCCGGACGAACAGCCGATAACCATCAGGTAGATTAGACGAACGTGCGGACGAATCCCCGACGTCCGTCACGAAGTTCCATTATTACGGATGAATCCCGTCCCGGGCGACCCCGGTCACCTCATCGGTCCCATGTAGGTGCACTCGTGGGACCTCACCAGCCGGGTCACGAAGTCGTTGTACGGCGTGGGAATGCCGTACCTCTCCCCGTAATCGATGACCTTGCAGTTGAGGAAGTCGATCTCGGTGGGCCGTCTGCACTCCACGTCGATGAGCATCGAGGGCTTGTGGTCGCCTGCGCTCCGGAGGTAGGTGATGCAGTGGTCGAAGAAGTCGGGTCCCATGTCGTAGCCATCCGCCTTCGCCACGGCGATGGCCTCCTTGAGGAGCATCTCGACCAGGTAGTACGTGTCGGGGGTGTCCATGACCTCCTTCATGGTCCTGCCCGTGACGGCGCAGAGGGAGCTGAGGGCGCAGTTGAGTATCACCTTCTCCCAGACGTACCCTCGAACGTCCTCCGTGGACTCGCACTCCAAGGAGGCATCCGTCATCATCTTGGCGATCTCCCGGGCGACGTCCATCGAACCTCCGTTGGCGGGCCCCACGTGGTTGGGGCCGGTGAAGAAGGTCATCTCGATGTGGCCCCTCCCCTTGCACATGCCGGCGTAGTTGACCACCGCCCTGAACACGTTGTCGGGGTCGATGTGCTCGGCCACGAGGACCTCGGTGTCGAGGCCGTTCTGGTAGCTGATGACCTTGGTATCCTCGCCGACCACCCTCTCGATCTCGCCGATTATCCTGGGCAGCACGGGGGCCTTCACGGCCACGAACAGGTAGTCCAGGTCGTGTTCCTTGAGCTCGGAGATGGACAGGCAGGCCTTGGGTATCCTCGCCTCCATCTCCCGGACGCCCGAGATGCGGAGGCTGTTGTTCCTGATCTCCTCCAGGTGACCCTCGAGGATGTCAACGACGATCACGTCCTCTCCCGCCACCGCCAGATGGGCGGCGAGGATCCCTCCGACGGGACCTATGCCGATGACACCTATACACCTACCAGCTCCATCTCCAGATACCATGCTATCATTCATCCTGATCGATGCAACGTCTCCAGTACGGACGCAGGGACGTCCGTAAGGCAACAACGGCATGACCTAGAGGCAGGACCCATTTGACTCTTTCGCCTGAAACGGGACGGGGAGGACTGGAACCGTCAGAAGCTCTTGGAGCAGCAGGTGTGGTAAAACTCCACCTTAAGCCCCAGCTCCTCGGCGCGGGCCAGCGCCTCCTCGGCGGGCATGGCTATCCTGTTGATGCCCGCCTCCACCGCCAGGGCGTCGAGGCGCTTGCGGTACCTGCCGGGCGGCCGGGCGCAGCTGAGGGCGATGGGGACCTCGGGCATGCGGAACCGGGACAGGGCGATGAACCTGGCCACCGTCTCCGGGTCCGGCGGTTCCACGTTCCCCATGGGCGAGCTGCGGATGGGACGGAGCACCACGATGACCAGGGCGTAGGGGGGGTGGCGGGCCACCATCTCCAGGGCCTCGGTCTCGCCCACGATGCGCCCGTAGTCGAGGCCCACCACGATGTGGGGGATGACCGGCTTGCCCGTCGCCTCCAGGGCGACCAGGGAGGCCTCCATCTCCTCCAGGGTCGAGTCCAGGTGGTAGACCCTCAGCATGGTCTCCTCGGAGCCGATGACATCGATCAGGAACTCGTCCACCCCGGCCTCGTGGAGGCGCATCGCCATCTCCTCGTCGATGAGGCCGGTGTGGATGGTGATGCGCAGGTCCGTCGTGTCCTTGATGGTCCTGATAGAGCCGATGAAGGGGTCCCAGGGAAGGCTGCCGTCAGGTAGGCTCCCGCCGCTGATGAGCACGCCGATGTTCCCCTCCTCGGCAAGACCCTGGCACGTCTCGACCAGGCTCTCCGGGGTGGAGGCGGGGATCATGGTGTTGAGGATGTGCTTCTGGCAGTGGTCGCAGTTGAGGGCGCACGCACCGCCGGTTATCGACACGGTGGGGTACTTGCCCTTCTCGTCCATGTAGTGCATCTTGCCCGGGATGAAGCACTGGAGGGTGGGGCCGATGCGGTCGACCGACAGGGTCCTCGACTCCACCAGCAGGGCGTCCAGGTCCCTGCCCTTCACCTCATCCCATGTGACGTCAGGCTCCATTGGTGGCCTCCCTGCTCTCCTTGGCTTCCTTGGGTTCCTTGGTCTCCTTGAAGTACTCCTTGAAGCCGATCCATCCCCGTCTGGCCAGGCGGCCGAACTCCTCGGGTCCGTGGCACGTGCGCTGCCAGGAGACCGTCATCTCCCGTCGGCGGTCCCTGGCGCGGTCCAGGTGGGTCCCGAAAAGGTCCAAGAAGGCGGGCTCGTACGCCTCCAGCGCCCCGGCGTCCCCCCCGCGGTAAGCCGCGGGGGCCACCCCCGCCCACCAGCCGGGCGCCCGGGCCGGGTGGATGGCGCCGCCGGGGTTTGGGTTGGGGGGGCGGGGTCCGCGTGGGGTTGTTGTCCCTGGGGGG